>NZ_KV789392.1:16003-81698 GCF_001807575.1 Arthrobacter sp. HMSC08H08 | reverse complement strand
TGGTTCCGGGCCCCAACCGTTTAACCGTTACATCGTCAAAGGTGAATCTTATTCAGAAGGTGAGTTTTAGCGGGCTACGTGGTCCCCAGCTGAACCCCGAGCGGTGCCGTTGAGGGCGTCGCGAATCTCGGTGAGCAACTGAATCTGTGGGTCGACTGCCTCGTCCTCTGGCTCGATGCCGAGCTTGCGGTTGCGGCGCTCGATCATCTTGTTCATTGGCATCACGATGCAGAAGTAGACAGCTGCAGCGATGAGCAGGAAGTTCACGACAGCGGTGAGGAAGACACCGATCTTGACGGAACCGAAGACCAGCCAGTCATCGAAGTTCGGGGTGCCGACCAGCATCGCGATAGCAGGCATGATGACCGAGCCTACGAGGGCGTCGATAACCTTACCGAAAGCGGCGCCGATGATGACAGCCACGGCAAGATCCATGACGTTGCCTTTGGAGATGAAATCTTTGAATCCTTGGATCATGCTAAAAGTATAAATGCATGACGAGTGCTTTGGGAGGCAACCGCGAACTATTGGCGTGTGATCTGCGTCAGGTTCACTCAGATTTTCCGTAACAGCATGTGGTGGACCGAATGGTCTGAGTCTTTTGTTAGTACCAGCTGGGCGCGCCCTCGGGTTGGGCGCACGTTCTGGGTCAGGTTCGGTTCGTTGATGCGCGTCCAGATGCTGGTTGCGGTCTCGATCGCTTCCTCGTCACTGAGTTGGGCGTAACGATGGAAGTAGTTATCCGGCAGACTGAACGCCTTGGTGCGAAGACGCATGAAGCGTTTGATGTACCAATCGCGGATGTCTCGGGTGCGCGCGTCCACATAGATGGAGAAATCGAAGAAGTCACTCAAGGCAAGCCCCACGGTCCCATCCCCGCGCCGGCGAGGTGGGGCGAGGACGTTGAGGCCCTCAACGATCAGCACATCCGGCTGGTCTACGACCGTGAATTCGTTCGGGACGATGTTATAGAAGTGGTGCGAATACGTAGGGACTTTGACGTTGGGTACCCCGGATTTCACTTCCGTGATGAACCGCATCAGGGCTCGCTGGTCATAGGATTCGGGGAAGCCTTTGCGGTCCATGATGCCGCGGCGGATGAGCTCCTCATTGGGGTAGAGGAAGCCGTCGGTGGTCACGAGTTGCACTTTAGGGGTGCCTGGCCAGAGGCTCAGTAATTCACGCAGCACGCGGGATGTTGTGGATTTGCCGACAGCTACGGAACCTGCGACTCCGATCACGAACGGGGTGCGGCGGAAGTGCTCTCCGAGGAACCTGTTGGTCGCCGAATGGGTAGCCGCCGCGCCTTCCACATAGAGGGAAAGCAAACGTGAGAGCGGTAAATAGACTTCCCGGATCTCGTCTTGGTCGAGGCGGTCACCGAGCGCGTTGAGGCGTTGGACGTCCTCGGTGCTGAACGGTTGCTCCATCGTGTGAGCCAGGCGGGCCCACGTGGCACGGTCCAAGCCTACAAACGGGGAACGGCCGCCAGCGTTCTCGCTGTGTGCGGCTCTGGCGGTGTTCTGGTTCTCTAGCGAGGCGTCTTCTAACGCTTCATCAATGAGGTCCTCGGCGGTGGTCATCCTCTTCATTGTGTCATCTTTAACGCGCGCGTGTTGAAAACGGTCTGGCCACCCACGCTGTTCGGCCACGCAGGCACCGCACACGTGGGGCAAGGGAGTTCGGTTGGCAAGGGTGTTCGGTTGGCAACGGTGGTCTGTTAACAGGGGCGTTCGATTAAAAGCGGCGGGGGAGAGGTGATAAATTTTTTTGCATGTGCGGAATCATCGGATACGCCGGCCCGGGGCCGGAAAACACTGGCAAGCATGACGCCCTCGATGTGGTGCTTGAGGGGCTCAAACGCCTGGAGTACCGGGGCTATGACTCCGCAGGTGTGGCAGTCGATGCCGGCGACGTTGTCGAATACCGGAAGAAGGCCGGCAAGCTCGGCAACCTGTTGGCGGAGCTTGAAGCGAATCCTCTGCCGGCATCGGGCACTGGCATTGGCCACACCCGCTGGGCCACCCACGGCGGCCCGAGCGATGTCAACGCGCACCCGCATGTGGCTGATGAGGGGCGGCTCGCGCTGATCCATAACGGGATCATCGAGAACTTCGATGCGCTCAAAAAGCACCTGCTGGAAGCCGGCTACACCTTTAAGTCGGAGACGGACACCGAGGTAGCCGCGGTCCTGTTGGGGGACGTGTACCGCAACGAGGCCGGAGGCGACCTCACGAAGGCGATGCAGATGACCGCTTCCCGGCTTGAGGGCGCGTTCACGCTGTTGGCGATCCACGCTGAACATCCTGGGGTTGTGGTTGCGGCACGCCGTAACTCGCCACTGGTTGTGGGCCTGGGCGAGGGTGAGAACTTCCTCGGCTCTGACGTCTCGGGCTTCATCGACTTCACAAAGCGTGCGGTTGAGCTGGATCAGGACCAGGTGGTCACGATCACCCCAACCAGCCACGAGATCACTGACTTTTCCGGCAACCCTGCTGAAGGCACTGAGTTCACGGTCGATTGGGACGCGGCCTCGGCATCGAAGGACGGCTTTGAGTCCTTCATGGCTAAAGAGATTTTCGATCAGCCGGAAGCGGTCGCGAACACGCTACTGGGGCGTACGGATGCCCGCGGGCACCTCAAACTCGATGAGCTGCGTATTGACGAGGCCGAGCTCAAGGGTATCGACAAGATCATCGTGCTCGCGTGCGGTACTTCCGCTTATGCAGGCCAGGTCGCTAAATATGCGATCGAACACTGGTGCCGCATCCCGGTTGAGGTCGAGTTGTCCCATGAGTTCCGGTACCGCGACCCGATCGTGACCCCATCCACGTTGATCGTGACGATCTCCCAGTCCGGGGAAACCATGGACACCCTCATGGCGTTGCGGTACGCGAAGGAACAGGGCGCGCGTACGCTCGCGATCTGTAACACGAACGGCTCATCGATCCCACGCGAATCCGATGCGGTGCTCTACACCCACGCCGGCCCGGAGATCGCGGTGGCCTCAACCAAGGCGTTCCTCGCCCAGGTTGCGGCGACCTATCTGCTGGGCCTGTACTTGGCGCAGCTACGCGGCAACATGTTCTCCGGCGAAGTCGCTGACCTGCTGGCCGATATGGCGGAGATCCCGGACAAGATCGAGAAGATCCTGGCCCAGAAGGACCAGATCAGCGAGCTCGCTCGCAGCATGGCCGAGACCGAAGCGGTACTGTTCTTGGGCCGGCACGTGGGCTACCCGGTAGCGATGGAAGGTGCGCTCAAACTCAAAGAGCTCGCCTATATCCACGCCGAAGGATTCGCCGCTGGTGAGCTCAAGCACGGCCCGATCGCGCTGATCGAGGAAGGCCAGCCCGTGTTCGTTGTGGTGCCGTCCCCATCGGGCCGCCACTCGATGCATTCGAAAGTGGTCTCCAACATCCAGGAGGTCCGCGCCCGCGGCGCCCAGACCCTTGTGATCGCTGAGGAAGGCGACGAGGCCGTAGGTAACTATGCTGAATGGGTCTTCCGTGTCCCAGAGACCAAGGCCCTGCTCGCCCCACTCTTGACGGTGGTTCCGCTCCAGATCTTCGCGATGGAGCTTGCCTCCGCCAAGGGCCTGGACGTTGACCAGCCACGCAACCTCGCAAAGTCAGTGACCGTCGAATAACGTTCCAGTTCACGCACTCACCGCAACGCAGTCACCTGAACGCATCCGACGCAGCGAACCCAGCGCAGCGAACCCAGCGCAGCGAACCCGACGCCGACCGGCTATGAAGCCGTGAACTCGTTGAGCCACTCCCGTAGCTCCGGGCCGAGGTCCTCGCGCTGGCACGCGATCTCGATGACTGCTTTGAGGTAGGAAAGCTTATCGCCGGTGTCGTAGCGGCGGCCACGGAAGATGACCGCGGTCACGCCGCCGCCTTCTTCAGCTGGCATCGCGGCGAGTTCAAGCAGGGCATCGGTCAGCTGGATTTCACCGCCACGGCCGGGAGCGGTGCGTTCAAGTACATCGAAAACCGCTGGGTGCAGAACATAACGGCCGATGACCGCGAGGTTCGACGGCGCATCCGCAACAGCTGGTTTCTCCACGAGGTCAGTCACGCGAACAAACTCCTCGTCCTGGATTGCCTCGACGGCAGCGCACCCGTAGGAGGAAATATCTTCCGGATCCACCTCCATGAGGGCGATCACGGACCCGCCAACGCGTGACTGCACAGTGATCATGTCACGCAGCAGGGTAGAGGACTCCTCAATGAGGTCATCACCGAGCAATACCGCGAACGGCTCATCACCCACATGCAGAGCTGCGCGGCCAACCGCGTGACCGAGGCCTTTAGGTTCACCCTGGCGGATGTAGTGGACATCGCCGAGCTCAGCAGCCTGCTGGACAGCTTTAAGGAGCTTCTTCTTACCCGCTAGCTGCAACTGATTTTCGAGGTAAGGGGAGGCATCGAAATGATCCTCAAGCGAACGCTTAGGCGCCCCAGTAATCATGAGGAGATCATCGAGCCCCGCGTTCACTGCCTCTTCAACGACGTACTGGATAGCTGGCCGGTCAACAACCGGCAGCATCTCTTTAGGCATCGCTTTCGTAGCTGGGAGGAAACGGGTTCCGAGGCCTGCCACAGGGAAGACAGCTTTGCGGACTTTGAACTGGTTCATGTTCCGCATTAAACCAGCGAAGGTTAGCGGCAGGTAAATAAAACCTGTATGCGTGGCGGTATTCACAGGCATTCAGCAGGGGCCAGCTTGCTTAGCGGCCGCGAGCCTCGGATGCCGATGGCGCGCGAGCAAAGCGTGTGTGAACAGCGATAGCATCGAAACATGATTGTGGGCATCGGTGTTGATGTTGTGGACGTTCCGCGTTTCGAGAAGCTGATCCAGCGCACCCCTGCTCTGGTTGAACGTCTGTTTTGCCCCAGCGAGCGTGAGGTGCGGACCCGCTCGCTGGCCGCGCGTTTCGCCGCGAAGGAAGCGGTCGCGAAAGCTCTCGGCTCCCCCGGGGGAATGGTGTGGCATGACTGCGAAGTGTGCACACTGGACTCCGGCGCCCCGGTGCTCGATGTGCGCGGTAGCGTGAAAGAGGTCGCCGACCAGCTCGGTGTCAAAAGCTGGCACATATCCCTCACCCACGACGGCGACGTAGCGATCGCGTACGTGATCGCCGAAGGCTAGAACAAACAGGCCCGCGAGACAGGCCCCGAGACAGGCTCCCAGCCCGGAAGGTACACCGATGCACCTGCTCTATAGCCCCGACGAGGTCCGCGCGGCAGAAGCCCCGATGCTCGCCGCATGCGAAGCCGCAGGCAACCCCGATCAACTCATGCGACAGGCGGCCTACGGGCTTGCCGTGCACATCGCCCGGGCCGTCACCAACCGGCCCGCCCTTCCGGAACCGACCGTGGCCGGGCCTGAAACGTTAGCCGCGCTCACAATGCCGGCACCGTCCATGCCCGGGACGGGTTCTCAGTTGCGTGGGGCGCTCATCGTGGGTTTGATCGGCCCCGGCAACAACGGCGGTGACGGACTCTATGCGCTCGCCGAGCTTTCCGGTCGCGGGGCACGATGTGTGGCCGTGATGGTCGCGGACCGCTGGCACGAACGCGCTGCAGCCGCGGCAACCGCCGACGGGGTCGAGGTCGTGAAGCACCACAAACATGAGGCAGGGCAGGGCTCTGGCGCGACGAAGCATAACGAGGTGCTTCAGCATCTAGCTTGCGCGGATGTGATCGTGGACGCAGTACTGGGGATCGGCGCGAAAGGCGGGATGCCGATTCCCGGCTGGGACGCGGATGCGCAGACCTGGGCGGTGCACGGGGAAACCCTGGACGCGCTGGTTGTCGCAGCCGACTGCCCCTCGGGGCTCAACACACAGACCGGCAACGCGGATGAAATGGTGCCGCTCGCGGACATCACGGTCACGTTCGGCGCACTCAAACGCGGGCTCGTGGCCGGGGCGGCGCGTGAGAAAACCGGCGACATCTACCTCGTGGAAATCGGGCTACAGGCCCCGCAGGATACTCACCTCATGCCGCGGCTTATAACCCCCGCCGACGCTGAGAGCGAGCTCCTGGCGCCACGCCCCGGCGACCACAAATATTCGCGTGGAGTCCTCGGCATGGTCGCAGGTTCGCCCGCCTATCCCGGGGCCGCGGTCCTGTGCTCTACAGCAGCGGCCGCCATCGGAGCGCACGATGCCGGGCGCGGCGGGATCGGGATGCTCGTAACCGCAGGGCGTGGGGCTGCTGGCCAGGCTGTGGTGCAGACTCTGCCGGAGGTCGTCAACATCGACAGGGCTGAGCTTGCTTCGCCGGCCGGCTCGGCAGAATCAGCATCGAACGGGTGGCCTGCGGTGGCCTCTAAGGTGAACGCGTGGGTCGTAGGCCCGGGGCTCGGGGAAGAGCCCGAAGACCTCGAACCGGCGCTCGCCGTGATGCGCGGTGCCCAGGGCTCTGTGATCGTGGATGCCTCAGCGCTCGCGGTATGGGAACCCTCGATAGCGGCTCGGACTGACACGGATGCCGGAGCTGAAGTCAGCACTATGGTCCACGTGTTGACGCCTCACGCGGGAGAGTTTCTAGCGCTTGTGAACCGGTTGGGTATAGACGCCGCGGACCCGGCTGAAGACCCGGTCTCCGCAGCACGGGATCTGGCGGCAGCTGTTGGCGCGGTTGTGCTGCTCAAAGGCTCAGCGACGGTGGTTGCTGCGCCGAGCGGCGTCACGTTCCTCGCGGCATCCGCGGCTGCGAAGCTCGCGCGCGCAGGTTCGGGGGATAAGCTCGCCGGTGTCCTGGGGGCGATGCTCGCAACCCACGCCGCTCGGGCCTCGGCCCGCGGCGAAGAACTCAGCCTGGAACGCATTGCTCAGTTGTGTGCCGCAGCCGCGGTCGTGCACGGCATGAAGCACAGCGCCGCATAGCCTTCCCAGCGCCGTGAACTTACCCAGTGCCGTGAACTACAGCGCCCGGGGGATCACTGCTGACGGAATAGGAGCGCTTCTGCGTAGGCGGCCTGGAACGCCTTCCAGCTCATGAGCACACACTTGACCCGGTTGGGGTACTTTGCGGCACCAGCTAACGCGACCGCATCGCCGATGATCTCCTCTTCGGCCTCAACCTTCCCGCGGGAGTGAAGCACCTCATCGAAATGGGCGGTCATCTCCTCGATGTCGCTGACCGGCTCGCCTATGAACAGGTCCGCCATCATTGAGGCGGAAGCGCGGCTCATCGCGCAACCAGCCGCCTCATAGGAGATGTCCTCGACTGTTGCGCCGTCTTCGGAGAGTTTCAACCGCAGCTGGATCTCGTCGCCGCACACCGGGTTCACGTGGTGTACATCGGCGTCAAAAGGCTCACGTAAGCCCGCGTGTTTGGGGTGCCTATCGTGCTCGAAAATCAGCTCTGAATACAGCGTATTGAGGTTCATGGTCACCGGAAACTGTTGAAGTAGTCGATGGTTTTCTGCACGGCCTCAACGAAAGCGTCCACCTCAGCCACCGTGTTGTAGACGCTGAAGCTCGCGCGCGTGCTCCCGTGGATCCCGTAGCGGCGGTGCAGCGGCCACGCGCAATGATGCCCCACACGCACCAGCACACCCTGAGAATCGAGAGCCTGCCCCACATCGTGCGGGTGCAAACCCTCGATGCTGAACGCGACCGCACCAGTACGGTGCCGCTCGGCTTGGTTGCCCGTGCCGTCCTCGCCGTGACCTTGCTCGCCGTCGCCCGGCACGTTCAGCCCCGCGCCGATGATGCGGAGGCCGTCGATGCGGCTCAAACCCGTGAGCGCGCGCTCCACGAGCTGGGCTTGATGCGCGGCGACGTTAGCCATGCCCAGCGCGTTGAGGTAATCGCACGCGGCGGCGAGCGCAACGGCTTGCGCTGTGGGTGGGGTTCCTGCTTCGAAGCGTGCCGGAGGCTCAGCGTATGTGGTGTGCTCCATCGTGACGATCTCGATCATCGAACCGCCAAGCATGAACGGAGGCAGGTCTTTGAGGAGTTCGTAACGGCCCCACAAAACACCGATGCCGGTGGGGGCGAGCATCTTATGGCCGGAGAACGCGAGGAAATCAACATCGAGCTGCTGAACATCCACGGGCATGTGAGGGACGGACTGGCACGCATCGAGCACTGTGAGCGCGCCGACTTTCTTCGCCGCGGCAACCAGTTTCGCTACCGGGGTGATGGTTCCGGTGACGTTGGATTGGTGCGTGAATGCGAATACTTTGGTGCGTTCGGTCAGTAGCGTTTCAAGGTCTGTCAGATCCAGTTGGAAGTCATCCGTGAGTGGTATCCAACGCAAGGTGGCGCCGGTCCGGCGGGCGAGCTCTTGCCACGGTACGAGGTTCGCGTGGTGTTCCATCTCGGTGATGAGGATCTCGTCCCCGGGGCCAACGCGGAGCCGGGGCGGGGTCGAGTCGTCTCCGTTGCCTAACGCGTAGGCGACGAGGTTGAGGGCCTCGGTCGCGTTCTTCGTGAACACCACTTCGTTGGCTGATGCGGCGCCGATGAAGTCGGCGATGGTCTCACGTGCGTCTTCGTACGCGTTCGTTGCGGCTTCAGCGAGCTGATGCGCGCCACGCTTGACCGCAGCGTTAGACCCCAACACGAAATCAGTCTCAGCGTCCATGACTTGCTGTGGGCGCTGGGAGGTCGCCCCGGAATCCAGATAGATCAAACCGGAACCGTCCGCGGCCTTACGGTTCAGGATCGGGAAATCCGCCCGAACCGCATTGACCTCGAATCCAGTGTTGACATCAGATCCGGTGCTGACGTCGAATCCGGTGTTGACATCATGTTCAGTCATGACGCTCCTCGCTACTTCTACTCGCTGTGGCCTTCGCTCTTGTGCCCCATGCGGTCCAGGGTCCACCCTGCGGAAGTCCATGCTTGCGGATCGAGCACGTTGCGGCCATCGATCATGTAACGATCCGCAACAACCTCACCGAAGGAAACCGGATCGAGGTTCTTGAATTCATCCCATTCGGTCAGCAACAGCACAACGTTCGCGCCGCGTGCGGCATCTTCGGCGGAGTCCGCGTACCGCAAGCGTGGGAAGCGTTTAGCCGCGTTCTCCATGCCTTGAGGGTCATATACAGACACGTCTGCGCCAGCTGAATACAGGCGGGCGGCAACATCCAAGGCGGGGGAGTCACGCACGTCGTCCGAATTCGGTTTGAACGCCGCACCTAGCACCGTGATGTGTGCCCCGTGCAGGTCGCCTCCCACCGCACGCTCGGCAAGATAGATTGCGCGTTCTCGGCGGCGCAGGTTGATCTCGTCCATGTGGTCGAGGAACCGCATGGTGTGCGGAAGGCCGAGCTCGGACACGCGCGCCTGGAGAGCACGGATGTCTTTAGGTAGGCAGCCGCCACCGAAACCGATGCCGGCGTTGAGGAACTTACGCCCGATGCGCGGGTCCATCCCGATCGCATCCGCGAGCGTCTTGATGTCCCCACCCACGGTCTCTGTGATCTCAGAGAACGCGTTGATGAAGGAGATCTTGGTAGCCAAGAACGCATTCGCGGCGACCTTCACCAGCTCGGAAGTCTCGAAATCGGTCACCACCAGAGGCGTGCCGTCGGCCAACGGCTTCGCGTACACCGCACGCAGGATGTCTTCAGCCCGCTGGGAACGCACCCCGAATACCAACCGATCAGGGGTCAGCGTGTCCTCAACAGCGAACCCTTCACGCAAAAACTCAGGGTTCCAACACAACTCCGCGTTGATGTCCAAGCCGCGTTTAGCCACCAGCTTCTTCAACCGCTTCGCCAAACGCGCCGCAGTACCTACAGGGACCGTGGACTTACCAGCAATCAGCGTGTCCTTCGAAACCACGGCACCCAACGAATCAATTGCGGCATCGACATAACGCATGTCCGCGCCGTGATCGTTCTCCCGCTGCGGGGTACCAACACCGATGAAGTGAACATCCGCATCGGCGACCTCTTGATAATCCGTAGTGAAACGCAAACGGCCTTCACGTACGTGGCGGGCCAGCATCTCATCCAGACCCGGCTCATGAAACGGAAGCACCCCGGCGTTGAGACGTTCAACACGTTCAACCTCAACATCAACGCCGACCACCTCGAAGCCGAGCTCCGCCATGCAAGCGGCATGCGTAGCCCCCAAATATCCCGCACCGATCACTGAAATCTTCCGCGGCTGTGCTGCATCCTGCACGAATGTTCTCCTCACAGTTGGCTACCTATGATCTTAGGCGTTGAGTCGCATACCCAAGCCCGAACCTGGTGAAGGTCTACGCTAGAAGGGTGTGTTCCCACAGTCTTTCCTCCACTTCCAGCCCCGCGGGTGCGGATCATAATGCGTCCGATGCGGTTGGCACCGCTACGTTTGGCGCCGATGACGCGGCGCAGGCCCCGGCATCGGCTCCGGTGACGCAATGGTTACATGCCCACGATGCGGTAGCGGCTGCCCCTGAACGCTGCGCCGAGATTGACCTTGGCGCGTTGGCCGCCAACGTCGCCAGGATCCGTCAACAGGTGGGGCAAGCGCACATCATGGCGATCGTCAAAGCGCAAGCCTACGGGCACGGCGCGATCGAGTGCGCGCGCGCCGCGCTGGATGCAGGCGCCACATGGGTAGGGACCGCGCACGTGAGCGAGGCGCTTGAGCTGCGTGCCGCGGGCATCGAGGCGCCGATGGTGTGCTGGCTCCACACATCGGACACCGACTTCGAGGCGGCCGTGGCACAGGGCATTGACGTGGGGGTATCCGGTTGGGAACTGGACCCGATGATCGAGGCGGCACGCGCGGTGGGGCGCACGGCACGGATTCACCTGAAAATCGATACCGGCTTAGGCCGCAACGGGTGCACCGCAGCCGAATGGCCACATCTTGTGGAGCGCGCCGCCGCGGCCGAACGCGCCGGGGACATCCGCGTGGTGGGTGTGTTCTCCCACTTCGCGATGGCCGATGAGCCAGAACACCCCGCCAACGACGTGCAGACCCAGGCTTTCGAGGACGCGCTCGCGGTGGTCGCGGACGCCGGGTTGAAACCTGAAGTGCGTCACATCGCGAACACCCCGGCGACGTTCACGCGCCCGGATGCGATCTATGACATGGTCCGGGTCGGTCTGGGCCTCTATGGTTTATCTCCTTTTGAAGGGGTGTCCTCGGCCGAGCTGGGGTTGCGGCCGGTCATGCGCCTGGTTGCGCATGTGGCCGCAGCTAAACGGGTCGATGCGGGCCAAGGTGTGTCCTACGGCCTGCGTTGGCGGGCAGAGAAACCGACGACGCTGGGCCTGGTTCCCGTCGGTTACGCCGACGGCATCCCGCGGATCGCCGAAGGCACCCACGTGACGATCGATAGCGTGCGGTATCCGGTGGTGGGCCGGATCGCAATGGATCAGTTCGTGATCGACCTCGGTGCTGCCGCAGACCCAGCGGAATTTGTCGGTAAAGACACCGTGGTGTTCGGTGACCCAGCACATGGTGAACCCGGTGTTGAAGAGTGGGCGGGAGCCGCCCACACCATCAACTACGAGACCGTCACCGGGATCTCCGACCGCGTCCCACGCCGCATGATCCCCGCCAGCCGCGCAGATGACAGCTCACTGTCGTTGACTATTCCAACCCCAGCGGCGATGCAGAGCTTCGCCCGCACACTCGCAACCGAACTCCAAGCAGGCGATGTTCTCATCCTGACCGGGGAACTCGGCGCCGGCAAAACAACCTTCACCCAAGGCCTCGGCGAAGGCCTCGGCGTGCGCGAAGGCATCACATCGCCAACATTCGTGCTCTCCCGCATCCACCCCTCACTCAGCGAAGGCCCAGCACTCGTCCACGTGGACGCCTACCGGCTCGGATCCGCAGAAGAACTCGAAGACCTCGACCTCATCGACACCGTGGACGAATCCGTCACAGTCGTCGAATGGGGCCGCGACCGCGCCGAAGGCCTCTCCGAATCCCGCCTCGAGATCACACTCGACCGTCCCATCGGCGGCAACACGGCCGCACAACCCGACAGCGAGGCCCCAGCCCCGTGGGAAGTCGAAGACGAAGAAGAAGCCGCCGCACCCCGCATCGTGACCCTGCGCTGGATAGGGCCACGCTGGAACGAGGCGGCAACCACCGGACTGCGCGCCGCGCTCGCCGAATTCACTGACACCGTGAAGGAGGGCTGAAATGCGCGACGGCATCAAGAAGATCCTGGCGTTGGATACCTCATCAGTGGTTTCCGTCGCGTGCGTGACTGTGAGTACTGAAGGCGTTGAGGTTGTTGCGGAGGCCGTCACGGATTCCACGACCCGGCACGCCGAAGACCTCATCCCCGTGTGCAAACAGTTGCTCGCCCAGGCTGGGTGGGAACGCCCAGACGCCGTCCTGGTCGGGGAGGGGCCAGGCCCCTTCACGGGTCTGCGGGTGGGGATCGCCGCAGGCCAGACCCTCGCCTTCGCGTGGGGTATAGACGCCTACGGCGTGTGCTCGCTCGACGGGCTCGCCGCCCAACTACTGGCCGAAAGCGGTCTTGCCAGCGATCGTGCCGCTACAGATGCCGAACCGGTCGTGACAGCGGCGCTGGATGCCCGCCGTCGTGAGCTGTACTGGGCGAGCTATGCACGTAATGGTGCGCGCGTCGACGGCCCGCACGTAACCAAGCCTGGCGAGCTATCGGCCGCTTATCCGGTAGGTGGTGCCGGGGCGGGTGTTCGCGCGGAAGAGCTAGCTCAGGCTGGTATCCCGGTGCTCGCCGGAACCGAAACCACGCCGGTATCCGCGGCATATCTGGCCCGCGCCTGGTACGCCGCCGGCATGCCAGCTAACCCGCCGGTCGCGCGGTATCTGCGCGAATCCGACGCGGTGGTCCCGGCCGCGATGCAAGGCCGCCAACGATGAGCACCGACTTAGCCCCCGCTACCGAAGCTGAGCTGGCGCGAGCCCCGGAAGGCTATATCGTGCGACAGCTGGATGTGGGCGATGCCGCGGAACTCATGCCGCTTGAAGCCGAGCTTTTCCCGCTGGACCGCTGGGATGAACGCATGATGCGCGAGGAGCTTTCCCACCCCGAATGGCGGCAATACTGGGGCGTGGCTGAGATGGGAGCTGGCGCGCTGATCGCGTATGCGGGTCTGCAGTACAGCCCGCACATCGCGGATATTCAGACCATCGGGGTTGTGCCGGAGCATGCTGGCCGCGGGGTCGCGAAGTACCTGATGTGGCTCATGGAGTCCCGAGCGCGAGACTGGGGTGCGACCCACATGATGCTTGAAGTGCGCGCCTCGAATGAGCGCGCGATCCACCTGTATCACCGCAACGGGTTTGAAGAGATCGCCCGCCGCCGCGGATACTATCCAGGTGGCGCGCCCGGCCACCCGAGTGCACCCGGCAAGCCGAGTGCCGGCGAAGACGCCCTGATTATGCAGAAAGACATCCGAGGGAAGCTATGAACACCGTGAAACCTGAGGCCCTCGATACCCCAGGGGGCTCTGCAGCTACAGTTTCAGGCCCGGTCGTTCTGGGTATTGAGACCAGTTGCGATGAGACGGGCGTGGGCATCGTCCACGGAACCACGCTGCTTGCTAACGCGGTTGCGTCCTCGGTGGATGAGCATGTGCGTTTCGGCGGGGTCATCCCGGAGATCGCTTCGCGCGCCCACGTTGAGGCGATGGTCCCGACGTTACGTTCAGCTTTAGAGACCGCGGAACTCACGCTCGATGATGTCGATGCGATCGCCGTGACCGCCGGGCCTGGCCTAGCGGGCGCGTTGATGGTGGGTGTTTCTGCCGCGAAAGCGCTCGCGTTAGCTACCGGCAAGCCGCTGTACGCGGTCAACCATTTGGTTGCGCATGTCGGGGTCGGTGTGCTCGATGGTGGAGAGCTACCTCCGAACCTCGGCGCGGTGCTGGTTTCGGGCGGCCACACCGAGATCCTCAAAGTGGATTCGCTGACTGCTGACATCACGATGCTGGGCTCGACCATCGACGACGCCGCGGGCGAAGCCTACGATAAAGTCGCCCGCCTGCTGGGGTTGAGCTATCCGGGCGGCCCCGTGATCGACAAGCTGGCGGCCCAAGGCAACCGGAAAGCGATCCGCTTCCCGCGCGGACTCACAACGGGCAAGTTCATGGGAGCCGCGGAAGAACCGGGGCCGCGCCGCTACGACTTCAGCTTCTCCGGACTGAAGACCGCCGTAGCACGCTATGTTGAGCACTGCGAAGCAACCGGGGAAGAACTCGTCATCGAAGACGTATGCGCCTCGTTCCAAGAAGCCGTCGTGGACGTCATCACATCCAAAGCCGTCATGGCGTGCCGAGAACACGGGCTCACAACACTGCTTCTAGGCGGCGGGGTCGCCGCGAACTCACGCCTGCGCGAACTGCTCGCCGCCCGCTGCGCCTCCGCCGGAATCCAGTTACGCATCCCACCGTTCTCCCTGTGCACCGACAACGGCGCGATGATCGCCGCACTCGGCGCCCAACTCGTGATGAACGGCGTAGAACCCACCGGAACCGACTTCGGAACCGACACCTCACTACCCGTCAGCACGGTGTCTATGAAAAGCACCGTGTCAATACCAGCGCCACCGGCGCGTTAGCGATCAAGTGAGGCGTGCAGGCGTTGCGAGTTATCCTGCACAACCGCAGCTAAGTCGCCGCCATTAGCCTCAGCCACATTGCGTTGCTGTTCGTATTCGCACGCCTGCTGCATCATCGTCGTGATGTGGTTGAGTTCCTCAGCGCAACCCAGCCGTTCAGCGATCGGGGCGAGCCGTTCAACATCCTGAGCGATCTGATCGGTCACCAGCAGCTCATCACCGGCCGAATTCAGGATGATGATCGCTTCACGGCCGTAGCGGGCCGCACGCCACTTGTTCTCGACGCGGAACCACGGCGTCATGACCGGGATGTCCCATCCGGCATCCAGGGCGTCCGACATCTCCGTGACGAGGCACTGGGTGTAGGCGGCGACAGCGGCGATGTCATCCAAATCCGGCAGCCCGTCGCAAATCCGCATCTCAACGGTCCCGTATTTAGGGACCGGGCGGGCATCCCACCGGATCTCATCCAAAACATCCACCACGCCCGTGTGTAGCATGTCCGCGACATAGGACTCGTATTCGAACCACTGAGAGAAATGGAACGGCAGCCCCGCGGTGGGCAGCTGCTGGAACATTAACGATCGTTGCGAACCGTAACCGGTGTCAGCCCCACCCCAGAACGGCGAAGAAGACGTCAACGCCAAAAGGTGCGGCTGCTTATTGATCAGACCATCAACGATCGGCAGGGCCTTATCCCGGTGATCGATCCCAACATGCACGTGCACCCCGTAAATGACCATCTGCCGGCCCCACCACTGGGTGCGGTCAATCAAGGTCGCGTACCGCTCCTTATCGGAAACCTCTTGCAGGGTCGGCTCCGCGAAAGGGTGGGAGCCTGCGCAATACAGGGACGTGTTGAGCGGATCCAAAATATCGCTCACGTCACGCGCAGTGGAAGCGAGATCCTCGATCGCATCGGACACCGTGCGGTGCACGCCGGTCACGCACTCGACCGTGTTCTGTAGCAGCTCGCGCGTGAGCCGCGGCGCGCCGTCCGGATGGTTGATGCGGCCCTGCTGACCGAGCTCGTCGATGATGCGTGGGGCTTCCGGGCGCAAATCGCCGGTGTCGCGGTCTACGAGCGCGATCTCCCATTCGATCCCCAGGGTCGAGGGCTCTGACGGGGTGAATTCGATGCCCATAGGTCTCCTCGCATCGGTGGCGTGCAATTAGACGATCATACGGCGGAGCCGGGGATGAGCTCACATCCGAAGACGATTCGTTGCTTCCCGATGCGCGTGAGCACAAGCGTTGCCGAGCCGTCGCCGTGGCCTTTGCCCAGCAGAATCGTGCGCAACTCTTCCGGTGCGACGTCCAGGCCGCGCTTTTTGATGGTGAGCTGTCCGATGCGGTTGTTGCGCACCCAGGTGCGTAGCGCCTTGATCTTGTAGGGCATAACCATGTCGATGCGGTAGCTGTTGGCCAGCGGCGTGGTTGAGGCGGTTTCGCCGGTGAGGTAGGCGATGTGCGGGTCCAACCCGGTCGCCTCGAGCTGTACTGCGAGGTCTGCTACGAGCCCGGCGCGGATGACTGCGCCGGCAGGTTCGTGGAGATAGGTCCCGTAGGTCGCTGGGTCTGAGAGGGCGGGGAGTGACAGGTTGCTGTCGGTTTCGATCACGGGCACATCCTCGCCGAGCGCGAGCGCATCTGAATCCAGGTCAGGGTGGGCGGCACTCGAGGTCAGTTCTGCAGCCTGATCGTCCTTCAACACCAGCGCGGCCCTCCGCACCTGCGCCCGCCGCGCCCCGTTAAACCACAGCGTGGCTTCGACCACGCTGCCGTTGTGCTCAACCCACTGCGCTTCCGCGGTCTCAGGGATCGATTCGTGCGGGATCCCAGGCCCGAGCTTGACCCCCATCGGAAGCCCACGGTCAGCCAGTGTCTCCACGAAAGACAACGGGGGAGAGAACGCTTCAGGGTTCCAGCGGCGCCGCGTGCCCGAAGTTGTGGTTTCGCGGCGTGCTGGGTCCATCCACACCGCATCGGCGGCAGAAATATCGGCTTCCTCAGCGAGCCCATGCACCACCGTGACGTTAGGGAACGGAGCGGTGTTCACGGTCGCCGCGGCCGCCGTGACCTCGTCGGCCTCGACCGCGGTCACATCGATTCCCAGCGCGGCCATCGCCATCGCGTCCGCACCCAAACCGCAACCGAGGTCCGCAACGTGTCGCACACCGGCATCGCGCATCCGGCCCGCATGGCGCGCAGCAACAGGTAGGCGGGTTGCCTGTTCGAGGCCCGCCTGCGTGAGAATCATCCGCTCAGCGAATGGCCCGAACTTAGCCCGAGCCTTGAAACGCAAGGCAAGCTGATGCACGACGGCGGAAACCAGGCCCGCTGAATGCCCGGCCTTGCGCAGGCTCAAGGTCAGCTCGGTTGCTAACTTCTTGGTCGCAGCCTGATCCGGGGTCAGCTGGGAGAGCAGCTTTTGGCCTTCAGGTGTGAAGGCCGCGGCGATCGGCTCCGCCGGGTTAGACGTGATGGAGCCTTCTTTTTTGGTGGATGCCATGCTTCCAGCTTGTCATGAATGTGCCGGAAGGCGGCGTAGGGGAAAGGGGCAGGTGATGGCGGCGAGGTGCAGCAGGGCGAGGTGTAGCAGAGCATCGGGCGGGGTAGTAGAGGGCGTGGCGAGCACGCTCAAGGCGAACAATTGGCACTCATCTTGACCGAGTGCCAGATAACTTCCTAAAGTGGAAGACATCAGCACTCGGAAGCCGAGAGTGCTAAATCCGAGTGCGCAAGCCATCAGCTGCTTCCGGTCGACACCCGCGACGACGCCCGGAGGACGCGTTGTATGGCCCGTACACCTACAGGTCTATTACGCAAAGGAGAGGTCCCATGTCGATCTCTATCAAGCCCCTCGAAGATCGCATCGTCATCCAGCAGCTCGAAGCCGAGCAGACCACCGCTTCCGGCCTGGTGATCCCAGACACCGCCAAGGAGAAGCCTCAGGAAGGCAAGGTTGTTGCCGTTGGTGCAGGCCGCGTGGATGACAAGGGCAACCGCATCCCAGTGGACGTCCAGGAAGGCGACGTCGTGATCTACTCCAAATACGGCGGCACCGAAGTCAAGATCGGCGGCGAGGAATACCTCGTTCTGTCCGCTCGTGACGTGCTCGCAGTAGTCGAGAAGTAACCCTTCCCGGTTTCTCACAACTCTTGATCTAGCGGCCTCCCGTAACCCGGTTGAGGCTATGAAGGAGTAAAACGAATGGCAAAGCAGCTTGCGTTCAATGACGCGGCGCGCAAGGCCCTCGAAGCCGGCGTTGATCGCCTGGCGGACACCGTCAAGGTCACGCTCGGCCCGCGCGGGCGCAACGTGGTCCTCGACAAGCAGTGGGGCGCACCAACCATCACCAACGACGGCGTGACCATTGCCCGCGACGTCGAGCTCAAGGATCCATACGAGAACCTGGGCGCGCAGTTGGCTAAAGAAGTAGCCACCAAGACCAACGACATCGCCGGTGACGGCACGACCACCGCAACCGTTCTGGCGCAGGCCCTGGTCAAAGAAGGCCTACGCAACGTAGCGGCAGGTGCTGCACCAGGTGAAATCAAGCGCGGCATCGAAACCGCAGTTGAGGCCGTTGAGGCCCGCCTGTTGGAGAACGCGCGTGAAGTTCAGGACGAGAACGTCGCCCACGTCGGCGCGATCTCCGCGCAGTCCGATGAGGTCGGCGAGCTCCTGGCAGAGGCGTTCAAGAAGGTCGGCACCGACGGTGTCATCACCATCGAAGAATCCAACACGACCCAGACCGTGCTGGATGTGACCGAGGGCATGCAGTTCGATAAGGGCTACCTCTCTCCACACTTCGTGACCGACGCTGAACGTCAGGAAGCAGTCCTCGAAGACGCTTACGTGCTGATCAACTCCGGCAAGATCTCCGCTCTGCAGGACATCGTTCCGTTGCTTGAGCATGTCTTGAAGGAATCCAAGCCGCTGTTTATCATCGCTGAAGACATCGAAGGCGAAGCGCTTTCGACCCTCGTGGTGAACAAGTTGCGCGGAACCCTCAACGTTGTTGCCGTGAAGGCCCCAGGCTTTGGCGACCGCCGCAAGGCGATGTTGCAGGACATCGCGATCCTCACCGGCGCCCAGGTTGTCTCCCAGGACCTCGGCTTGCGTCTGGACCAGGTTGGCCCAGAGGTGTTCGGTAAGGTCCGCCGCGTGACCGTGACCAAGGACAACACGACCCTGGTCGACGGTGCAGGTGACGAGGAAGAAGTGGCCGCACGCGTAGCCCAGATCAAGGCAGAGTATGAGAACTCTGACTCCGAATGGGATAAGGAGAAGCTCCAGGAGCGCCTGGCTAAGCTCGCCGGCGGTGTTGGCGTCATCAAGGTTGGTGCCGCAACCGAGGTTGAGCTCAAGGAACGCAAGGCACGCATCGAAGACGCCGTTTCCTCGACCCGTGCAGCACTCGAGGAAGGCATCGTCGCCGGTGGCGGTACCGCGCTGGTCGATGCGCTCCACGTGCTCGATGAAGACGAGAACCTCAAGGCATTCGAAGGCGACGCCGCAACCGGTGTTGACATCGTCCGCCGCGCCCTGGTGACCCCGGTCAAGCAGATCGCAGCCAACGCAGGCTTCGATGGATCCGTCATCGCAGCGAAGGTCTCCGAATCCCCAGCCAACCACGGTTTCAACGCCAAGACAGGCGTCTATGAAGACCTGCTGGTAGCTGGCGTGATCGACCCGGTCAAGGTGACCCGCTCGGCACTGCGCAACGCGGCATCGATCGCAGCGCTTGTGCTGACCACTGAAACCCTGGTTGTGGATAAGCCAGCCGAGGAAGACGAAGACTAAACCCTTCCTCCCGGCCCGGCGCAACCGGCTCAAGCGCTAGCCACAACACCAGCGTGAAAGCCGGCCGAAAGATCTGGTGGCCCGCCCGAGACGAACTCGGGCGGGCCACCGCCGTTTAAGTTGTACACATCACGGCCTTGCCCGCAACAACGCGCGACACTCTAAGATGGACACAAACCATCACCTGCCGTTGAAAGGTGCGTCCGTGAGCTCAAGCGATGACTTCAACCCATTTGCCTTCGAAGGCCTCACATACGATGACGTCCTGCTGTTACCAGGGCCAACCGATGTGATCCCTTCCGAGGCGGACACGACCACACAGCTGACCCGCCGCATCGACATCAAGGTGCCGATCATCTCCGCCGCGATGGACACCGTGACCGAGGCGCGGATGGCGATCGCGATGGCGCGTCAGGGCGGCATGGGGATCATCCACCGCAACGTATCCATCGACGATCAAGCACGCCAGGTCGATACGGTCAAGCGTTCTGAATCCGGGATGATCAGTGACCCGGTCACCGTCAGCCCTGAAGCCACGCTCGCTGACCTCGATGCGCTGTGCGCCCGCTACCGGGTCTCCGGCCTGCCGGTGGTGGATGAGGAACGCACCCTGCTCGGCATCATCACCAACCGTGACACCCGTTTTGTGCCACGCGCTGATTGGCCAAGCATCAAGGTCTCCGAGAAGATGACCCCGATGCCGCTCATCACAGCCCCTGTGGGCACCACGCGTGAGAAGACGCTCGAGCTGCTAGCTCAGCACCGCATCGAGAAGCTTCCGTTGGTTGATGACCGCAATAAGCTCATGGGCCTCATCACCGTCAAGGACTTCGATAAGGCCGAGGATTATCCGCTGGCAACCAAGGACGACGAGGGCCGCTTGCGTGTTGGCGCGGCTGTCGGTTTCTTTGGCGAGGGCTATGACCGTGCGATGGCGTTGGTTGATGCCGGCGTGGACGCGCTGGTGGTGGATACCGCGAACGGGCATTCCCAGGGTGTTCTGGACATGATCGCTCGCCTCAAGAAGGACCCTGCCGCAGCTCACGTGGATGTGATCGGCGGGCAGGCTGCAACCTATGAGGGCGCGAAGGCGCTCATCGACGCTGGCGCGGACGCGATCAAGGTGGGCGTTGGCCCGGGCTCGATCTGCACAACCCGCGTTGTTGCCGGCGTTGGTGTCCCGCAGGTCACCGCGATCTATGAGGCATCCAAGGCAGCACGCAAGGCCGGTGTCCCGTTGATCGCCGATGGCGGCCTGCAGTACTCCGGTGACATCGGCAAGGCGCTGGTTGCTGGCGCTGACTCGGTCATGCTCGGCTCGCTACTGGCCGGAACCCAGGAATCCCCAGGCGACCTGGTGTTCGTCAACGGCCGCCAGTTCAAGAGCTATCGCGGCATGGGCTCGCTCGGTGCGATGCAGACCCGCGGGAAGAACACCTCGTATTCGAAGGACCGCTATTTCCAGGCCGATGTGCCAAGTGATGAGAAGCTCATCCCGGAAGGCATCGAAGGTCAGGTCCCGTACCGCGGCCCGCTCGCCGCGGTTGTGCATCAGCTTGTGGGTGGCCTGCGGCAGACCATGTTCTATGTGGGCGGCCACACGATCGCCGAGCTGAAGGAGAAGGGCAAGTTCGTCCGCATCACCGCAGCTGGCCTGAAGGAATCGCATCCGCATGACATCGCGATGACGGTCGAGGCCCCGAACTACCGCCGCGGCTAAGGAACAAGCCCACAGGGCTTGTTACCGCACGCTTTCAACCCTGTTACCGGTGGTGGCCCCTGAGCTGGGGCCGCCACCGTTATTTAAGGGCTTTCCCGCTGGGCTGTTGATAGCCTTGGATCGTGACTAGCGAGATTGAGATCGGCCGTTATCGTCGCGCCCGCCGCGCGTATTCCCTCGATGATGTGGCAATTGTGCCGAATCGTCGTACACGTGACCCGGAGGACGTGTCGACCAGGTGGCAGATTGACGCGTTCACGTTCGATGTGCCGTTCATGGGGGCGCCGATGGATTCGGCGATGTCACCTAAGACGGCGATCGCTTTGGGCAAGCTGGGCGGCCTAGGGGTTCTGAACCTGGAAGGTATCTGGACCCGCCACGAGAACCCTGAAGCGGTGCTCGAGGAGATCGCCTCGCTTGAATCGGCTCAGCAACGCGGCTCCAACCCGAAGGTGACTCGCCGCCTGCAGGAACTGTTGGCGGCCCCGATCCGTCCTGAGCTGATCCATGAGCGCCTAGCGGAGATCCGTGAAGCCGGGGTAGTGGTTGCTGGTTCTTTGACGCCGATGCGCACCCAGGAGCACTACCGCACGGTGCTTGAAGCTGGCGTGGATCTGTTCGTGATCCGCGGGACCACGGTATCGGCAGAGCACGTGTCTGAGGGCCGTGAACCGTTGAACCTCAAGCAGTTCATTTACGAGCTCGACGTTCCGGTGATCGTGGGTGGGGCTGCCGGCTACACCCCGGCGTTGCACTTGATGCGCACCGGGGCGGCGGGTGTTCTGGTTGGTTTCGGTGGCGGCGCTACCGGCACAACCCGCCGTGCGATGGGCATCCACGTACCGATGGCGACCGCAATCGCCGATGTGGCTGCGGCACGCACCGCGTACCTGGATGAATCCGGTGGCCGCTACGTGCACGTCATCGCTGATGGCGGCGTCTCGACCTCGGGTGACATCGTCAAGGCTTTGGGCTGTGGTGCTGATGCCGTGATGTTGGGTACCGCCCTGGCTCGTGCCGAGGAAGCGCCCGGTCACGGCTGGCACTGGGGCATGGAGGCCGCCCACGAACGTCTGCCGCGCGGAGACCGCGTGTTTGTTGGCACGGTTGGCCCGCTCGAACAGGTTGTCTACGGGCCATCGCATCACACGGACGGAACCTCGAACCTCGCCGGAATGCTGCGCTCCTCGATGGCCACGACCGGTTACGTGGACCTCAAACACTTCCAGCACGTCGACATGGTGCTGGCCCCATACAGTTCCTAGTCCGTAAAGTTGCTAGTCCGTACAGCTGCCAGTCAGTACAGCTACTGGTCAGTACATTTCGCTGGTGGGCTTTCTCGCGGTCGGCTACGGCTAGTGCGCGCCGGCGATAGCGGCGCCGAAGAGGAAGAACCCGAAGGCCAGTGCAGGCCGTAGCGCGGAGAGTTCGGACGCTCCCGAGAGCGTAACGCCTAAGATCGCGACATTGCCGGTCATGCTGCCGGGGAAGACGCGCCCGAGTGTGAGGAACCCGATCGCGTCGATGATTCCTGAGCTGAACGTGAGGATCAGCATGTGCGCGATGTGACGTCTGCGGATAGAGATGGGCACGGCTGGATTCTAACAATGGTTCTTTGTTTCTCGGCGGCTGTGGCGTGCGGCGCAGACACAGGCGCGGGCGCGCGTTTAAAGCCTCGTACGGGGTGCTCGATAAGATAAGGGGCGTGTTCAAGACTGCGCTTCAACCTAAATGGCTGGCACTGCTGCTTGCGTGTTTGGTGGTGTCAACCGGGTTCGTTTGGCTCAGTAAATGGCAGTTTGAACGGGCCATGGACTACGCGCCGACCACGCAAGAGAAGTCAGAGACAGCGGTCCCGCTTGAGAGCCATTTTGAGCCGGGCAAGGACATGACTCACGCGGACGCTGATCAAATCGTGACGATGAAGGGCCGCTACATCGAAGGCACGCAGGCTTATGTTCAGGACCGGCTCTTTGAGGGCGAGCAGGGGTTCTGGGTTGTTCAGGCTTTCGAGGTCGACGGTGTCTCTGATGTGATGCCGGTTGTGAGGGGGTGGCAACCTGGCGAGACGGAGGTGCCGCCTGCCACGGACGCAACCGAGGTGACCATTACGGGCCGTTTATTGCCATCTGAAGCGCCGATCGCTTCCGGCCGCTCGGCAGATATGCATGGTCTGCCGGTCTTGAAGGACGTCTCGGCGGCCCGTTTGTCGAACATGTGGAACCGGGATGCTTATGCCGGTTTCGTGGTGGTGTTTGAACAGAGCCCGGACGATGTCAAGGCCGGGGTAGATGAGCTGAAACACGTGTATGTTGCGCCGGGGTATTTGCAGGAGAACCGTTTGAACTGGCTCAACGTGTTCTATGGCGTTGAGTGGGTTGTGTTCGCTCTGTTCTCACTGTTTGTGTGGTGGCGCCTGGTTCGCGATGATTATCAGAACGAATTGAAGTTTGAGGCCGAGATGGCTGCCTGGCAGAAGCGGCAGGATGCCCGCGTTGCACAGGCTCAGGCTGAAGCGCGGCAGCGGCTCGCAACCGAAACCCAGCCGGAGGCCGGGACAGGCGATGATTCAGCGCCGGGTGTTGCTGGGCCGGAAAGTAGAGAGAACGGGTAGAGATGACTGAGCAGAATGGCATTCCACGTCCGGAGGATGTTCCTATTCCAGAGGATGACCCGATGCCGCAACGTAGGCAGGGGTTCGGCGGGACTGAGACCCAGATCCGTGGCGCGGCGGTGTTCTTCCGTATCGCCGCGTATGCGACCGGTGTCATGTTGTTGCTGTTGGTTGTTGAGATGGTGCTGAAGTACGCGTTCAACTTGATCGCGTATGCGGGCGGCACGATGCTGCGCACGGGTGAGGCGAACGTGTTCACGTTGGCTGAGCCTGGCATGGTGGTCGATGCGTTCAACGTTTCGATTGCGGTGTTGATTGTGCACGGCTGGCTCTATGTTGTGTACTTGCTGGCGACGTTCATGTTGTGGTCCCGTATGCGGTGGGACTTGAAACAGTTGATCCTGATCGCGTTGGGCGGGGTGGTTCCGTTCCTTTCGTTTGTGATGGAGAAGAAGGTTCACCAGCAGGTTGTTGAGGAGCTTCAAAAGAATCCGCAACAGCTGCGCCGGTACTGAACGTGCGCATCGTGCACTGTAAACGCGATAGGCTTTGAACGTGACTTCTGCAGTAAATCCCCCGCATCCGCGCCCGGTGCTCGTGATCGATTATGGGGCCCAGTATGCGCAGCTGATTGCTCGGCGTGTACGTGAGGCTAACGTGTATTCGGAAGTTGTTCCGCACACGTTTTCGACCGAGCAGATCCTGGCGAAGAACCCTGTTGCCCTGATCTTGTCCGGTGGTCCGTCTTCGGTGTATGCCGATGGCGCGCCGAAGGTTCCTGAGGGCCTGTTTGAGACCGGTTTGCCAACCTTGGGTATTTGTTATGGCTTCCAGGCGATGGCGAACGCTTTGGGCGGCACGGTTTCGCACACCAACCAGCGCGAGTATGGCTCGACCGCCGTTGCTTCGAAGGGTGAGACGTGCACGCTCTTTGATGGCTTGCCGGATGCGCAGATCGCGTGGATGAGCCACGGGGACGCCGTGACCGAGGCGCCTGAGGGGTTCGCAGTTCTGGCGTCCACGGAGCGCACACCGGTGGCTGCTTTCGCTGACGAGGACCGCAAACTTTACGGTGTCCAGTGGCATCCAGAGGTCCAGCATTCCACGCACGGTCAGCAGCTTTTGAAGAACTTCTTGTACGAATCGGCTGGCTTGAGCCCGGACTGGACTGCGCAGTCTGTGGTCGAGGATCAGGTTGCCCGGATCCGCGAACAGATCGGCACCAAGCGCGCTATCTGTGGCTTGTCCGGTGGCGTTGATTCCGCGGTTGCTGCGGCTTTGGTTCAGCGCGCTGTGGGGGATCAACTCACATGCGTGTATGTTGACCACGGTTTGATGCGTGCTGGTGAATCGGAAGCGATCGAGCAGGCGTTCGGTAAGGCTCACGGTGGGGCCGTGCTGAAGGTTGTTGACGCTTCCGAGGTGTTCTTGGACAAACTCAAGGGTGTCACTGACCCGGAGACCAAACGCAAGATCATCGGTGAGCAGTTCATCCGCACGTTTGAGCGTGCCCAAGCGGAGATTATCGCTGAGTCTGAAGGTGAGGACGTCGCGTTCTTGGTCCAGGGCACGCTGTACCCGGACGTTGTTGAATCCGGTGGCGGCGAAGGTGCTGCCAACATCAAGAGCCACCACAACGTGGGCGGTTTGCCGGAAGACCTTGAATTTGAGCTGGTTGAGCCGCTGCGTGAACTGTTCAAGGATGAGGTCCGTGCGGTAGGTACTGAGCTTGGTTTGCCGGATGAGATTGTTCACCGTCAACCGTTCCCCGGTCCAGGTCTTGGTATCCGCATCATTGGTGCGGTGGATAAGCGGCGTCTGGATCTGTTGCGGGAGGCCGATGCGATTGTCCGTGAGGAGATGACGAACGCCGGCCTGGATCGTGAAGTGTGGCAGATGCCGGTCGTGCTGCTCGCGGATGTTCGTTCGGTGGGTGTCCAGGGGGATAGCCGCACGTACGGACACCCGATTGTGTTGCGTCCTGTCACGAGTGAGGACGCGATGACAGCGGACTGGGCGCGCCTGCCGTATGAGCTGATCGCGAAGATCTCTAACCGCATCACGAACGAGGTCGATGGGGTCAACCGCGTGGTGGTCGACGTGACTTCGAAGCCACCGGGAACTATCGAATGGGAGTAATCCTCGCCTGAGAAGCCCCCACTGGGCAGGTTGTGGGCCCGCTTGTTGGGGTCGTGAGCGTTTCGCCGCGGCAACCGCATGTGTTGTAGATGCATGTGTTTGCCGCGGCGTTGCGCGTTCTGCTGGCTCGCGTGAACTACCGTGGAGTATTGACGTGCCATGGAGGATGGAGTGAGTAATCAGGTGAGCGTACAGCAGACCCCCGAGACTCGTTTTCGTGACTGGGTTCAGTCGTTGAGTGGTTCGGCTGGTACGGATTCGCTGTTGCGTTTTGTTCCCACGGAGAAGAACGCGGTTGAGCTGACGCATGCCCACCGCTCTGGTTTGGCGCAGTTTCTGACGGGTCGCCGCACCCGCTTGTCCACGCTTTTGCGTGACCCGGTCCAATATAAGCAAGCGCGTTCCACGGTGCGGGCTATAGCTACGCGTGTGCGTGAAATTTCTGAGTCCCGCGGCGTTGACGTGGGTTATGTTGCGGCTGGTTTGGTCACGTGGCGTACGTTGCGTTCGGGCCGCACAGAGTATTACTCCTCGCCGCTGATGCTGGGCCGTGTTTCGTTGCAGCGCCGTGACGGTGTTGACGATGAAGAGTTGCAGCTGATGGGCCGTGCGGTGCCTAATGAGACTCTTCTGCGGTTTCTGAATACGTCCTACGGACTTGATATCCATCCTGATGATGTGTTGAACGCCGGGTACAGGACCGCGCGTTTCAACCCAACGGGGCCGGTGAACCTGTTGCGTGACATCGCGGCGAAAGCCAACACGAACATCGTGATTGAAGACCGCGTGTGCGTTTCGACGATCGCGACCGCTAGCGATCCGGTGGACCCATCTGTTGTTTCGGTGAACCACCCGATCATCGCGGCTCTGCTCGATGAGTTCGCCCCTGTCGATGAGGACGCGGGCGCCTCGTACGAGTTGGCAACGAAGGTCGCTGACATTCAGGAGGCTGATACCGGATATCACGAGGTTGTTACTGACCAGCACGAGGGGATTGCTCCCCAGCTGGCGCAGAGCCTCGTGGATGATGTCCTGACCCCGGGCGCTGATGATCGGGACCCAGCTGATGAGCTTCTGGTTACCGACGTGGACGACGACGCCTATGCGGTCTTGGATGCGGTGTCTAAGGGTAAGTCGGTTACGGTGAGTGCGCCACCGGGTTCGGAACGCATCAACTTGGCTGTCAACGCTGCGGCACGTTTGGCGGCTGACGGTAAACGAGTTCTGATCGTTGCTGAGAGGGAGTCCACGATCCAGCAGGTCACGGAGAGGTTCGCCCGCGTGAGCCTTGACACGACGCTGGTGAAGCTTGACCGTAACGCCGATCCGGAGGTGCTGCGTGAACGCCTCACGGACGCGATCTTGCGTAACGAACGCACCCACGGAGCTGATTCTTCGGCGAACGATTCCGTGGCTCGCGCTTATCGGGGCGATCTGGTGGAGCATATCCGTTCGTTGCATTCGGTGCGTTCGCGGTGGGGCGCCTCCCCGTTGGACGCGATGCAGGAGCTTGCGCGTTTGTCTTCCGGTGAGAACGCGCCGGCAACCACCGTGCGTTTGAAGCGCTCGGTTTTGGACGCGATGCCGGACAGGGCGCCGGTGGTCGAGCAGTTGCAGCGTGTGGCCGAGCTGGGTGGCTTCTCTCAAGAGTCGCTGGATAGCCCCTGGTATGGATCGCGGCTGCGTAACCGTGGGGAGGCCGAGGCGGCGGTTGCTTTGGTCAATGAGCTTGCGGATTCGGTCCCGGACTTGTGTGAGACTCTTGAGAACACCGCGGCTTCGACGCGGATCAAGCCTGTTGAGTCTTTCGCTCAGTGGGGCGATACGTTGCGTCTTTTGGTTGCGGTGCGGCGTAGTTTGGACCTGTTCGAACCGGATATTTTCGATAAACCGGTCGATGACTTGATCGCTGCAACAGCGCCTTCGCAGTGGCGCCGTGAACGCGGCGTTGAGATGTCTGCGATGACCCGTTCTCGTCTGCGTCGCGTCGCTAAGGAATACGTGCGCCCTGGCGTGCACATCGATGACTTGCATACGGCGCTCACTCAGGTGCGTGAGCAACGGGTTGAGTGGGAGAGCCTTGCCACTGACAACCGGTACCCTTCGATCCCGGCGGGGCTTGAGCGGGTTCTTCAGACATTCCGCAACGTGTTGAGTAGCTTGAACCAGTTGCAGTCGGTGCTGCCCGATCACGAGGCCCGGCTGGATTCCCTTCCCACGGATGCGTTGCAGCAGCGATTGGCGTTGCTGCAAGAGAAGAAGTCTGACCTGGAAACCTTGCCGGAGCGGACACTGTTGATGGAGACGTTGCGCGAGAAGGGGCTGGGTGAGCTCCTGGATGATTTCGCGCAACGCCATGTGAAGTTTGATGCTCTGGAGCAAGAGGTTGAGCTTGCATGGTGGCAGTCGGTCCTGGAAGCGATGATTTCCGGAGACGACTATCTGGCGTTGCAGAGCTCCGAGGAGCTGGAGAAGATCCGCGAGGAGTTCGAGCGCGCGGATGCTCTCCATATTGTTCAGGGCGCGGATCGGGTGGCTGCGGCACTCGCGTACCGGTGGAAGGCTGCGATCGCTGATCACCGGGTAGGTGCCCGCGATATGCGTGCGTTGCTGAAGGTGGGGGATCCGACCCCGCAGCAACTTGCGGCACTCGCTCCGGCGGTTGTGGGTTCGGCGACCCCTGTCTGGGTGGGAGCCCCGCTGTATTTGCCGACCGTTTTGCCGCGCTGGTCGCGTTTCGATGCCGCGATCTTGCTTGATGCGGAGTCGCTGGCGCTTGAGTCTTCGTTGACGACCATCAGCCGCGTTGATCAGGTTCTGGCTATCGGTGATCCGAACACGGGTGTGCCGCTGCGGTTGAACGTCGAGGTTGATAAGCCCCTCAACGCAGGCAGGGGAGAAGACACCCCGTTGAGCGCGTTCGAGGCTTTGAACCGGGTGACGTTGCGCCGTAGTTTGAGACGCAATAATCGTGTTCTGGATGAGCGTTTCATCGAGACGTTGAGCGCTCAATACGAGCAAGGAATGAAGGCTTATCCAACTCCGGCTACCGCCGAGTCCAGTGTTGAGCTGATCCGGATTGAACATCCGCATGCCCCAGCGGGCCGCGGCACCGTGACCTCGACCCCGACTGAGGTAGAGAAGGTTGTTCGGCTGGTGTTTGAGCAACTCACTCAGCATCCTCACCGTTCCCTTGCCGTGATCGCCGGTACCGCCGAGCATGCCCAGCAGTTGGCTCGTGGGATCAGCAATGCGCTTCCGCATCATCCGAACGCGATGCCCGCTTTCCAGCGGCGGTATGAGCCGTTTATTGTGACCTCGGCTGACCGTGTTGATGGTTTGCGGCGCGATAGCGTGATTTTCTCGTTGGGTTTCGCTAACAGCCCGCAGGGGCGCCAGCCTCAGCATTTTGGTGAGCTGAATAGCCGTAACGGTTTGCGGTATGTGATGACGAGCGTTTCGGCTGCACGTTCGCGACTGTATCTGGTGTGTGCTCTGCCGCTTGAGGAGCTTGAAGAGCGCATGGTTGTGGCCCACAGCGGCCCGCTCGAAGACAAGACCCCGGCGCGTTCCGGGATGGAGCTGTTGACTCGCTTGATGCGCTCGGTTGAAGAGCCGCGCACATACCAACTGTTGCGGCCTGCCTTCAAGACCGCTACCCAGACCGAAACGCCAACGCTCGCGGCAAGCTGGGAACAGCATTCTGCCGATGCGGCCCAGGGGCAGCAGTGGCATGTGGGTGCGTTGATGGCGGACTTGTCTCAACGGCTCCAGGCCTATGACCTCATCGTGATCCAGCACCCTGGTTTCGGCGTGGACATGGCGGTGTATGGGCCGGTGTGGCTCAAGACTGCGCCGCTTGCGATCAGCGTGGATTCCTCCCCGGAGTATGCGCAACAGTCGGTGCGTAGCCGCACACGTATTGTCCCTGAAGCGCTTGAGAACCGTGGGTGGAAGCCGGTCCAGCTGTGGACCATCGACGTGTTCAAAGACCCCGATGCGGTGGCTCGTGACATCGCCTCGCAACTCGGTGTTGACGTGCCTGGAGTTGAGGTTCCTGAGGTTCACATTCCTTGGCAGGAATCGGACGGGCCGGGCTCGGACGGGCAGGAATCGTGACAGGTCGGCGCCGTAGAGTCGCGGTAGTCCCACCCACACGGTTGGGTGGGAAACCGACCGACCTTGTGGGGTCCTGGGATGCTGACCTACCCGCTGATCCCGCGCAACGTAAGGGAGTTTCTCACGTCGTGGCGCCTTCGCAACGTAGCCAGGACGAAGACCCTCAACCTGGGGACGCGGCGTTGTTAGCGGAGATGCCTCCGCACTGGAGTCAGAAGCGAACCTAGACTCGGCGTGCCTGGCACCCTCGATGCACCCGTATATCACTCCGTTCACGTCAGTCGCCTTTCCCTCCTGGACGGCGAATGACCAACGTGACACTTCCGCGCTGATGCGCCGCCGAAACCACCGGGGCTTGATCTTCTTTGACCTCCAGCACCACAATCGCGCCCTCGGAGTCCTGTTTACCCAAAGGGAGCCAATCGGCAGCGGTATCCGGTGATCCCGCCCACAAGACCTTGGCGCGTGCTGCGATCACATCGGTGTGCACATCGCCCACTTCATCTGCACGCGTCAACACAACATCAACTTGATCCCCACGCCTCAAGAAGCCCGCGGAGACCGTGTGCGACAGCGAGACACCCACAGCAACATGCCCAGGGGAGACCTCACGCAACATCTCAGAGCCAGCAATCGCCGCCTCGTGCAACGGCACCCCAGCAGGCCAATCCACCGTAAGCGACTGCCCCTCAACCACAGACGCTTGCGTCAACGCCCCCTCCGGTGCAGAACCCAGCAGTTCCACGGTTGTTAGATCCCCGGAAGTCAGCGCTTGCCCTGCCGCAACATCATGAGCCGGCGCAACAACACTGACCCGCTGCGGCGCGTGATCCGACACAATGCTCAATCCAAGCCCAACAAAGCCGAAAGCGCTCGCCGCGGCCACGAGCCGCCGATGCGAATGCCACCACTCCGCCGGCGTGCGGCGGGGCTTAGCTAGGCGCCCCGCAGAGGTGCGCGGGGTGTGGGTTCGCGAGCCAGACCGCGGTGACCGGTGGTTTGAAAAGAGTTTCATGCACACCAGCCTGGCCGCCACCGCTAGCCAGGGTAGGTGTGGCGCCGAAAATGTGGATGAAGCCCCGGGGTGCATGTGGTGTGAATACTGGAACAGTAGAAACACAGGAACCGGTACGGGAAACGGTTGGATACCGCGAGCGTGAATTCGGCTGGGTTCGCCGCAATGGGTCAGCGGCCCAGCTGGTGAAGACCTTCCGGGGTCCACGCGTAGTTGGCCACCGCGTCCCACGGCTCGGCGGGTACATCGCCAGCTGGATACAGCTCGTCCTCGAACACAGCAGCGATCAAGACTGAGCCTTGTGGGAGGGTTTCAACGAAACGGTCATAGAATCCTCCGCCCTGCCCCAGCCGTACGCCTGCGGCATCAATGGCTAAGGCGGGCAATATGACCAGCATCGGATGCCGGGGGAGTGTCAGTTCCTTCCCGCCGGCAGGTTCCGGCACAGGTGCGACCGTTCCTGTCGTGATGGGGAGGTCCGGCGCCCAACGCACCCAGCTCATGCGAGCGCCTGGCAGGCTGCGAGGAACCGCAACACAAGCGCCTGCATCGTATAACTCGCGCATGGCGAGGGAGACATCTGGTTCGGTATCAGCTGCAATGTAGGCGAGGACCACTGGCGCTGTTCCGCCCGGCGTTACGCGCCGAGCAAGCCGCAACACGTCTGGGGCATGGGCCGCAAAACCGGAGGCTGCTGACCGCCTAGCTTCGCCGCCGCGTAGGCGACGCGCAGAGCGGATCAGTGATCGCATCACCCTTTTGCTGTGTTTTTTCACAGGAAAGCTCCGGGAACATCTTGGGACAATAGTTTGTCGCCAAACTTGCGGAATTGCACTTACATTGCTGTAGTTTAGTAACAACACACCGGGAGAACTCCCGTGTTCTTGTGTTCTATGTCGTTAGCGTTATTTGAGAAAAGCTTTTCGACCTATCTTCAATCTACCGAGGAGGGCGCATGACCGCAGATGCACAGCGCTCACAAGGACGCCTCAAGATCCGTTGGGGACGATTTAGCGCAGCACTGATTGGTGCCCTAGCTTTGGTGGGCGCGCCAGTTTTCGTGGGGCTCGCCGCACTGACGCCGATGAGCTGGTGGTGGCCGCTCGTCTGCTTCCTGATCGCTTTCGGAACGTTGATCACGTTACGTACGTGGGCTGTTCAGGAGCGCCGTCAAGAAGCGTGGAAGCGCGCAGCGAAACAGGTTGCCGCGCAGCACGAGCAGGGTAAACCTGCGCAGAACTCGGATGCCGCGATCAAGGCTGAGTCTTCGGAAGATAAGAAACAATCCACCGAGCAGAATACGTCCGATGCGTCCAAAATGGATGTAGAAAGCTCCGCATCCGCCGCAGGCACGGAGAACACGTCAGCCCAGCGCGGAACAGCCGCGCCTGAACAGCACAGCAACACTGAGGAGGATAGCGACGCTCAGGAGCAGTCTGCTACTGGTTCAGATGCCGAGAAAGGCGCGGAACAGGACGTAGTTGAGGAACCGGCGCCGAAAGTATCCGCCTCGGAAGTTCCGTTCGATTTCGTAGCTGACACTGAGGCGTTGCGTAAAGCTGAGGCCGAGAAAGCGGCGGCAGAAGCAGCAGCCGCCGCTGAGGATGAACTAGACGCTGATGCCGATACCGAGGCAGAAGCCGATGCCGAGGCCGAAGAAGGCTCGGAGGAAGCGCAGCGCGTGGCTGAAGCGACTAAGGCCGGTAAAGGCTGGGTTCCGCACAAGGTTCCGGCCCCTGGCTACGCGTCTAAGCCTGAGGCTCACCGCGAGAAGGCCGAACCGTTCCAGGCGGAGGAAGAGAAGAAGCCTGAAGAGGTTACCTCGATCCGTAAGTCTGAGCGTGAACGTGCCGAGCGTGAACGTCTCCAGGAAGCGCTGGACTTGGACGGCATCATGAGTCGCCGCAGGGCATAAAGCAGAGCACGCACGCGTGGCTTATTCCGGTGTGTGACATATCGGGGTAATCTTTGAGAGGCGTCGATCACGTTCGTGATCGGCGTCTTTTTCTTCATGATTGGATGGAAGAATGTCGGAAATCAAACAGTCAGCCAAGCTCAACAATGTTCTCTACGACATTCGCGGGCCTGTGCTTAAGGAAGCGCAACGCATCGAAGAGCAGGGCAACCGGGTCCTGAAACTGAACATCGGCAACCCCGCGCCGTTCGGTTTTGAAGCGCCCGATGCGGTGTTGGTTGACATGATCCGCAACCTTCCGCACGCGCAAGGCTACTCGGATTCTAAGGGCATTTTGTCGGCCCGCACCGCTGTGAGCCAGTACTACCAGACCAAAGGTATCCAGAGCATCGGAGTGGATGACATCTACCTCGGCAACGGTGTCTCTGAACTGATCCAGTTGAGCCTCAACGCGTTGCTGAATCAGGGTGACGAGGTCCTGATCCCGGCCCCTGACTATCCGTTGTGGACCGCCGCGACCTCGCTGGCGGGTGGTAGGCCCATCCACTACATGTGCGTCGAGGAAGAAGGGTGGCTGCCGGACCTCGAGGACATGGCGAACAAGATCACCCCACGCACCAAGGGCATCGTGGTGATCAACCCGAACAACCCGACCGGTGCTGTCTATCCAAAGCACATCCTCGAGGGTATTTTGGAGCTTGCCCGCAAGCATGGACTCGTGGTTTTCGCGGACGAGATCTACGAGAAGATCACCTATGACGGCGCCCAGATGCATAACATGGCGTCGCTGTCTGATGACGTTGTGACGTTGTCATTCTCTGGGCTTTCGAAGGCCTACCGCGTGTGTGGCTACCGGTCCGGTTGGATGGCTATTTCTGGCCCTAAACACACTGCCTCCGACTACATCGAGGGCCTCGACCTGCTCGCGAACATGCGTTTGTGCGCCAACGTTCCAGCGCAGCACGCGATCCAGACCGCGTTGGGCGGTTACCAGTCGATCAATGACCTGATTCTGCCCGGTGGCCGCCTCTTGGATCAGCGCGATGTGGCTTATCACCGTTTGAAAGCGATCCCGGGTGTCTCCGTTCAGCAGGCCAGCGGTTCGCTGTATCTGTTCCCTCGTCTTGACCCGGAGGTCTACCCGATCAAGGATGACGAACAGTTCGCGCTGGACCTGTTGCGGCAGCAACGCATCCTGGTCACGCAGGGCACCGGTTTCAATTGGCCGAACCCGGACCACTTCCGGCTCGTGTTCTTGCCGGGCGTGAACCTGCTCAACGAGGCTCTAGACCGGATCGAGGAATACCTCGAAGGCCTACGCGAGCGCGGCATACGTTTCTAAGTACAGGCTCTAGGCGCCGGTTGTTCCATCTTCGGATGGGGCAGCCGGCGCCGCTGTTTCTTCCTGTTCCTCCCGGCGGGCTTTAGCGGCATCGAGTTTCGCTTGCGCGCCGTCGAGCCATGCTTGGCAGCGTTGGGCGAGCTGTTCGCCGCGTTCCCACAGTTCGAGGGATTCCTCAAGCGTTGCGCCGCCGGCTTCAAGCCGCTGCACGACGTTGATGAGCTCGGCTCGTGCCTGTTCATAGGACAACGTGGAGACGTCTGGGCGTTCGGTTGGGTTTTCCGTCATGTGGTGACCTCACATCGGTTGTAGTTGGTTTGGGTTAGTCCTGTGTATCGGCAGAAGCGATCCGTGCGCCTGCGGAAGTGAGCAGAAGTGTCCCATCGCTGAGCCTTGCGGTGAGTTCGCTACCTTCGGGAGCTTGCTCGGTGTGCATGATGACACGCCCGGTGGTGCTGTCTTGGAGCACTGAGTAGCCGCGCTCGAGTGTCTTCTGCGGGGAGAGCGAACGGACCCGGTCGAGTAAGTGCGTTACTTCTTGACGCGAATGGGTGAGTGCGGTGCGCATCGAGATTTCGAGGCGGCCCTGCCACTGACTCAGCTCGGTACGGCGTTCCTCGACCATCCGTTCAGGCTGTTTGAGCACGGGGCGGGAACGGCGGTCCTCGAGGTCGGTGCGGGCACGGGCCAGCATCGTGTTCATCGCCGCGTTGATGCGGGTGAGCCCTTCGAGGATGGTCGCTTTCTCTACCGCGACGTCCGGGATGATGCGTTTGGCGGCATCCGTTGGGGTGGATGCGCGCAGGTCTGCGACGTCGTCGAGGATGGGGCGGTCGTTCTCGTGCCCGATCGCGGAAACCACGGGGGTCTGGGCGGAAGCGACGGCTCGGATGATGCGTTCATCGCTGAAACCGAGGAGGTCTTCGAGTGAGCCGCCGCCGCGCGCGATCACGATGACGTCCACCTGCGGGTCTGCATCGAGGTCTTCAAGCGCTGCGAGCACTTCGGGCACGTTGCGGGTGCCTTGGACCGCGACGTGCCGGACCTCGAACGCGACGGCCGGCCAGCGCAGCTCAGCGTTGCGTAGCACGTCCTTCTCCGCATCGGAGTGTGCGCCTGTGATCAGACCGATACGTTGCGGAAGGAACGGGATCGGTTTCTTACGGTCGGGATCGAACAGGCCCTCCGCGGCGAGTGAGCGGCGGAGCTTTTCAAGCCGGAGCAAGAGCTCGCCTTCGCCCACGGGCTTCATGTCGGTGACCCGCATCGAGAGGCGGCCGGTCTTGAGCCAGAAGTTCGGTTTGATGCGCGCTACGACACGCTGCCCAACGTCGGGCCGGGTTTCCAGCGAACGTGCGACGTCACCCCAGATAGCAAGCGATAGGGACGCTTCCTCTTCGAGGTCACGCATGGTCGCGAAGACAGAACCGCGCCGATGGTTGACCTCGATCAGTTGGCCTTCGACCCACGTGTTGGAGACACGTTCGATGTGGGTTTTAAGGTTGTGCGCAAAGTAGCTGAGCGGCCACGGGTTTTCGTCAGTGGTTTCCGCGGCGGTGGGTGCCAAGGTGCGCTGCGGGTCGGGGGTGGGCACGGCTTCGGTATGTGGAAGCTGTAGCGCCGCATCGGGTGCTTGAGGCTCACCAGGTGCTTGATGGTCACCGGGTGGTTGAGGCGCATCGGGTGTTTCGGTCATGCCCGTGTGTTTCCTTCCCGTTGGTGCATACACACCATTAGACCTGATTATGAGGGGGTTCGGCTAAGCATGTGGATAGGATCTTGTTTATCCACACCGTAGAACCCTGAGATGGGATGTTGAACTGTGCGTAATGTTTTGGCTGTTTTCCTTGCGGCGGTAGCTGCCGTGTGCGGTGCTTTCGCGTGGGCCGGATTCCGGGTCGATGGGTTCTTAGGGCATCCGGACGAGATCAAGCAGTTGTACGGGCCGGTGATTGATGATCCGCAGGTGCGTGAACGGTTGACGAAGAACGCGAACGAGACACTGTTCCAGAACATTAACGTGCAAAACTCTGAGCTGGAACGGCTGCTTGAAGAACCGTTGGGCAAGGTTGTCAATACGGTTTTGGATACTCCGGAGGCACACAGTGCGTGGCTGCAAAGCCTGGATGAGTCCCGTGCAGCCTATGTTGATCAGGTGCGTTCGGGGCATGCTTCCGCTGGCGACATTCCGTTGATTCTAGATCCGTTTGCGAAGCAAGTGAACCGCAAGGTTGAGCAGGTGCTTGATCAGTCGACGGAACAGGTCCCGGGGCTGCGTTCGGTGATCCCTAAGTCTGGTGCTGTGTTTGGGGATCAGTGGCGCATGCGGTTCAGTATTACGGAGCAGATCCCGATTTCAGCGGTCGGGATCCCGATGTTGACGATGCAGGTGCAGCAGTCCGCGCATTGGGAGGCATACGCGGTGGTGTCTGCCGCATCGTTCATTCTTGCGTTGCTGATTGCGCGGCGCCGAGCGGTACCGTTCGTGGCGGCCGGGGTTGTGGCATTGGCGTTCGGTGCGTTGGTTTTGGGGCTGACCGGCATGTTGGATACCTCTGCTCGTGTGGTTTCGGAGCCGTTGGCGCGTCCGTTCATTCTGGGTATTAGGGATGTGACGTCTTCGATCGGTCTGCCTGTGACTGCGGCCGGCGGTGGGCTGCTTGTGTTGGGGCTGATTGGTTTGGCGGTGGGCCGTGCTCGGCGGCGGTCGGTAGAATACTGAAGTATGTCGAGTGCTGCTGTTTCTTTGGGGTTACCTCCGGTTCCGCGTGTGCGCCGTTCTCGTGAAGAGGTTGAGGCTGCGGCTGAGGTGAGTGGGCCTAAGCGTGTGCTTTTGGCTGAGCCGCGTGGTTATTGCGCGGGTGTTGACCGTGCGGTGATCACGGTTGAGAAGGCTTTGGAACATTTCGGTCCGCCGATCTATGTGCGTAAGCAGATTGTGCATAACCGTCACGTTGTTGAGACGTTGGAGGAACGCGGCACGATCTTCGTGGAGGAGACCGACGAGGTACCTGAGGGCGCGATGGTGGTTTTCTCTGCGCATGGTGTTTCCCCTGCTGTGCACGAGGAAGCGGCGCAGAGGAATTTGCGCACGATTGATGCGACGTGCCCTTTGGTGACGAAGGTTCACCGTGAGGCGGTGCGTTTCGCGAAGGCTGGTCAAGAGATTCTCTTGATTGGTCATGATGGACACGAAGAGGTTGAGGGCACCTACGGTGAGGCGCCTGTGGTGACCACGATCGTGAACGACGTTGAGGAGGCCCGCACGGTTCAGGTGAAGAACCCTGATTCGGTGCGGTGGCTGTCTCAGACAACGTTGTCGGTTGACGAGACAATGGAGATCGTGGAGATTCTGCGTGAGCGTTTCCCTAATCTCCAGGACCCGCCATCGGACGATATTTGTTATGCGACCACGAACCGGCAGTCTGCCATTAAGGAGCTGGCGCCGCGCGCTGACTTGGTGATTGTGGTCGGGTCGACGAACTCGTCCAACTCGGTCCGGTTGGTTGAGGTCGCGTTGCAGTACGGCGCTAAGCGTGCGGAGCTGGTGGACTTTGCGCGTGAGGTGGATGAGTCCTGGTTTGAGGGCGTTGCCACGGTAGGCGTTTCTTCGGGTGCTTCTGTTCCTGATGTTTTGGTTCAGGAGGTTCTGGATCTTCTGGCTGAGTACGGTTATGACGTTGTCGAGCCGGTTGTGACGGCGGAGGAGGACATCTTGTTCTCGCTACCGAAGGAGCTTCGCGTGAAGTTGCGTGAGGACGGCGACGATTCCCGCGTGCTAGGTGGCCGCGGCGCACGCCCAACCACATAGCCTTTGCGACATAGGGCTAGTCATTGACGTGCGGGGTCGGGTTGGCACTGGCGTCGAGGGCGGCGAGGTTGTTTTCGGCGTTGGTTGGCCCGATGGCTGGGTCGAGTTCTTGGATGCGCCGCAGGCTCGGTAGTAGCCGTACGTTCATGGAGCTGAGGATCCGGTTGTAGCTTTCAACGCTGTGGTTGAGGGCTTTACCGTGTTCGTTGAAATGCCCGAGCACGATCCCGATGCGTTCGTGCAGTGTTTTCGCTTCCTTGTAGAGGGCGTTCGCGTTGTCGGTGAGTTGGTGTTGACGCCATGACACGGCGAGCCCTTTGAGGATCGCAAGCAACGTGTTGGGGGATGCGAGAACAACGTTGTTCGCAAACGCGGTGTCGAGTAGTTGCGGCCGGACATCGAGCGCACGCGACAGCATCGATTCGGCGGGCACGAAGCACACGACGACATCTGGGCTACCCTCGAGCACGGTCTGGTAGGAGCGTTTGCTGAGCTCTTTGATGCGGTCTTCGAGCACTTTGGCCGTGGTGAGCTCGTATTCGCGTTGGTCACTGAAGGTTTCGGCGTCTGGGAATGGAGCTTTAGCGTCCACGGCGATGTTGCCGTTGCCTGGCAGGTGCACCACCATGTCTGGCCTGCCGCCTGGTGTTTCGTCGCGGGAGCGGACGGAGGCTTGTTCCGTGAAGTCGACGTGGCGAGTCATCCCGGCTAGTTCGACGATGCGGCGCAGCTGAATCTCGCCCCACGAGCCGCGTTTGGAGGTGTCCTTGAGCGCCCCGGCGAGCGCTGTGGTTGTGGTGAGCAGTTTCTGATCGTGCTCTATCAGGTGGCGTAGCTGTTCTTGGAGGGTTGCGTCGTGCCGGTTGCGTTGCTTTTCCATGCTGTTGACGGTGATCCCGAGCTCGTGGAGCTTGGTCGTCATGGGTGCCAGCGTGCGCAGGATCTGGTTCTCGGTGTTCTCCTGCTCGGCCTTCTGCGCTTCGTACTCAGCTTGGGTGCGTTCTAGAACGTTGGCTCGCCCGAGTGCTCCCGCGGCCTCTGCGCGGGCACGGGATTCGGCTTCATGCGCTTGTTCGAGCCCGGAGCGCAACTGATCCACGATGGAGCGTAACCGCTCGATCTCGCCTCGCTCCGCGGACCCCGGGCCCCAGCGAAGGGCGGCGAAGGCGCCAAGAACAAGCCCGATAATGAGCGCGAGAACCGCCAAAATAATTGAAATAGCCTCCATGCCTCTAGCTTCTCAAGACCCCCTGACAGTTTGAAACGCGGCACAGGTTTTGCGGAAACGCGGCGTGAGCTTTCCTGCAATGCAGCGGTGGTTCCCTCCAATTAGAGGGAACCACCGCATCGGTTATGTAGCCAGCCTTAGCTACTAGCTGGAGCCGGCTGGTTGTGCCTAGCTTGTGTGGCTAGGTCAGCGTGTGCGTCGCCGCAACATCCATGCCATGGCTGCGCCGCCCATCGTGAGGGATACGGCAGCCAGGCCGAGGGCTGTGACATCAGCGCCGGTTGCCGCGAGAGCCACAGCGGGGCGGTTCGGTTGGTGCTGTCGAGGGCTGGTATCGCCGGCACCCGTAGTCCCGGCACCCGTAGCCCCGGCGCCCGCGGAGTCACCATCCGGTGCCTTACCCGGACCGCCTGGCCCGCCCGGCTTACCCGGCGCAATAGGTTTAGCAGGTGCGCTTGGTTTACCTGGCTTGCTCGGCTTTTCGGGTTCAACGTCGGTGCCTGGGTTGTCTGGTTTCTCGATGTCGCAGTCGCCGCCTTGGACGGTGACGCGTTGCAGCGCGGAGTAGTGCTTGGCGCCGTATGGGTCGGTTGTTAGAACGTAGATGGTGTGCTCGCCCTCGCTTAGGTTTTCAACGGAAACCTTGGCTTCGGTGCCGGACTCCACATCCCCCACGGAGCCGAGTTCCTTCGCAGTGAGCACGTCGACGCGGGCCTTGGCTGTGGTGAGGGACTTGGTTTTCGCTTCGAGGCCTAAGGCGTCGTAGCTGAGCGTGAACTCTTGGTGTTCTGGCTCCAGCGTTGCGTCTTCGGCGTTGTATTGCTTCAGCGATGGCGAGAAGGTGCGGACCTTCACATGCTGGCCCTTGTTGTCGAAGTGCATGAGCCGTAGGAAGCCTTGGCCGCCTTCGGGTAGCGCCTGGTAGTCGAACAGCATCTGGGTTACGGTGCGTTCGGCTTCGCCGTCGCCGTTGTCATCGAAGCGATCCACTCGCGTGTAGGCGTCGTGGTAGTGGCCGCTCATCACGGCGCGGACGTTGGCGTTCGGGGTGATCACCTCGTCGTAGATCCTTTGCGGGATCGGGCCGAGCCCACCGGTGGTGAGCATGTATTCGTGGAGGTTGATGATCGCGGTGCGTTCAGGGTATGCCTTGAGCACTTCGTTCATCCACGCGATCTCTTCATCGCCTGGGGCCCAACCCATGTAGAGCATGATGAAGTCGTGCCCGCCGGCAGTGATGAGGTCGTAGTGGCCGCGGTTGTTTTGGTGGGAGCCGCCGTACCACGGGTTGTGTGCAAAGCGGTGGGCACCGAAGTTCTTGGAGTATTCGGTGAAGTCGTTGCTCATGTGCCCGACGTCGTGGTTACCGGCGAGCACGCCGTAGGGGAGGCCGGCGTCACCGAGCATCTTGTAGGCCTTGTTGGCGTTGTCCCACTGGAACTGTTGCTCGGCTTTATCGACGATGTCGCCGGTGTGGAAGAGGTACTGCAGGTTGAGTGGTTCGCGGCGTTCCAGCAGATAGTTGTGGATGGCGATCTGGTGGTCGTAGAAGGATTCGTTGTAGTACTGGGTGTCGGTTTCCCACGCGAAGGTGAAGTCGTATTCGCTGCGTGGGGTGTCGTCTGGGTGGTATGGCTCTACGGCGCTGTCGCGTCCGGAGAGGTTAGGCCCGGCCCAGCCTTCGGAGTGTTGGACTATGGCACGGATTTCGCCATCTACGGCGTGTTCACCTAGCGGCACCATCGCCTCGAGTGTGGCTTCGCCGGTTTTCTTGTCGGTGAGTGCCACATCGACTTCTTGGTAGGCGTTGGTTGCCGTGTTCCACACGAGCAGGCGGATGCGGGCGCCGGGGTCGGTTGTGCCTTCCCATGCGACGCGTACGAGGGCGTCCTTGCCGGCGTCTTCCGGTACCGCGGTGGTGAACGCGTGGAATGGAAGCTCAGTGTCCGATGTGGTGGTGCCCCCGGCAGTGAGCGTGTCGCCGTTCCGTTCGGTTTGGTTGGCGTTGTTGACGGTTCCGCTCACAGCTGTGAGGGTCTCGTTTTCGAGGCTTGAGGTGTGGCCTTCGCGGAAGGACACGGTGAGTGGGTCACCGCTCGGGTCAGATACGCGGGCGGTCAGCGAGCCTGGGGTGCAGACGTTGAGGATGGCGCCGGCTTGGTTGGAGATGGTTCCGTTGGGTTGTTCAACGGGGGTGGTGAAGGTCAGGGTTCGTTTGGATACGTTGCCGATCTTGTCTTTGGCGGTGATTTCCAGGGTGTGGGTGCCGGCTGGCATGGTCACGCTGGAGAGTTCGGTTCCGTTGTCGATTTTCTCGCCGTTGAGGGTGGCTTCGATCGTGTCGAGTCCCGAATCTTTATCGGTTGCGTCGAAGTCGATGGTGAAGCCGCCGCGTTTCTCTTCTCCGTCCTTTACGGATGTGGTGATGGCGGGGGCGGTGTTGTCGACTTTGATGGTTCGTTCGGTGCGGGAGCCGTCGGGGCTGGTTCCGCACACGATGTGTTCGCCGTCGGCCACGGTGGTGGAGTCCCATTGGGCGGCCTGGGCGTTGTAGGCGTCTTCTGGGATGGTGAAGGGCGCTTCGAGGACTTCGACTTTGCCGGTGGAGTCACCCATCTGGATGATTTGGGTGGGGTCTTCCCAACCTGGTGCGCGGAGGGTGCGGCCGTCGGGGAGGACGAGCCGGATGTTGCGGACCACGAAATCGTCGTTGTTTTCGTTTGGGTCTGGGCCTGGTGCGGCTTTCGTGCCGGCGGCGATGTCGACCTGGAGTGGTTTTCCGGCGGTCACGTAGTTGAGTGGCACATCGGTTGAGACGGTGGCCCATTCGGCGTAGGTGCCTTCGTCGAAGATATGGAGGACGTCGCCGTTAATGAGCACGCCGTTGCGGAAGAAGGTGTCCGTTTGGGAGGTTTCGAACGCGAAGGTCGGTGCTTTTTCGAGTGAAGCGTGGGTATCGGTGAGTGGCTTGTCGTTGACGCAGACCCCGAGTTTCTCGCCCGGGGTGTCAGATGCCACCGAGATAGGGACGGTCCCGCGCACGAACTCACCATCTTTGACGTTGAGCCGCAACGGATTCGTGTTGACGCCATCGAGCGGGATACGCACCTTTTCGGTGGTGGTTTCGTTGGTTCCGTCGCTTGCGGTGACGGTGTATTCGAAGTAGCGCTTACCGAGCAGGTCTGCTTTCGGGATGGTGAACGTATAGTTTCCGTCGCCGTTGTTGGTGACGTTGTGGACCTGCGGTTCGGGATCGGCGTTGGAGGAGAGGGTGAGCTCTACTCGGCGTACCTGGACGTTGTCGGTGATCTTGAACTTCAGTTCACCGTTCTTGTTGGGGTCCAGTGACTTAGGGCTCTGGTCTTTGATGACCGGGGCTTCAGCATCTTCCGGGATGTCGATGACGCTGCCGGGAGCTTGTTCTGGCTTGATGGAGCCCGGGGTTGCCGCGCTCTTTTCGAGGATGTTCGCGTTACCCGGATCATCAGGGTTGGCGGCGTAGTGGATGCCGATGTCTTTGGCTGGGTCTTTCTCGCCGGTCACGTTGTAGTTGACGCGGTGGACTTTCTCACCCGTGCGGGTGCGCAGTTCCATACCGCGGGGGCTTCCGTTGGCCATGCCGGCGGACTTGTTCTCAACCAGGGTGAAGTCTTCGAGGTTGACCCCGTAATGCTTCGCGAAGTCTTCCGCGCTCAGGTCGTCGTTAGGCCCGTTTTTGATCCACACGACCACGGTTTTACCCGGCTCAACCACCGCATCGTGCGGTTCCATCGGCCATTCAGCGGAGTTAGTGATGGTGAGGTCGTTGAGGATATAGAGGTAGTGGAGCTGGTAGTCGCGCAGGTTGATCGCGGTGTTGGTGGGGTTGTAGATCTCAATGAACTCGTATCCATCCGAGCCACCAACGTTGGTCGAATCCGGGACGAGCTCCGTGATCAGCAGCTTGCCGAGGTTGCCTGTGGCTGGGGCAGGTTCCTTGCTCGGGTCAGCAGATTCCGATGGCGACGTTGACTCCGACGGGGACGCTGACTCTGACGGGGATGCTGACTCCGATGGGTCAGCAGATTCGGATGGTGATGCCGAGCCAGATGAGGACTCAGATGGTTGCTCGGACGCAGACTCGGTTGGTTCCGTGGTCTCTGCCGGTTCCGTGCGCTCAGCTTGGGTTTCAGATTCCGCTGGTGCTGCCGATTCGTTCGGCTCTGCGGGCTGGCTTGTTTCTGTAGCGTCGCTCGGTTCTGTAGCGTCGCTCGGTTCGGCGGTTTCTGTTGAGGTGAACGCTCGGGTGAGTTCTTTACCTTGCGAGTCGGAGACGCGAAGGCCGAACGTCTTCTCTACCTTGCTTTCCAGGCCGTGCGCGATCTCAACACGGGTCGAGTCATTGAGCTTCCACGCTTTCTTGAAAGCCGCGATGTCTTCCTGCGTTTCCTGTGGCTTGCCGGAGGTCTCGGTTTCGTCGCGCGCCTCAGCGGATGCCTCGCCAGCCGCTTCGGAGGCGTTCTCGCGTTGCGGGGTCAGCCACAGCACAACCTTCTCGTTGGGTTTGATGGTGACGGGCGCATCGACCTCAAGCTCAACATCGTTGGCCGTCTTTGTGGAGTCTTCGGTGATGTAGCTGAGGCTGAGGCCGTCTTTACCGATCGTGACTGGCTTAGAGCCGGGGTTGGTCAGCTCAACGAAAGGGTAGTCGCGCGTCGTGGTGTTGTCGTTGCCGCTATTGAGTTCGGTCACGGTGAGCGGCGCAGTATCTGCGTCTGGCTGGACGGGCTGATCAGCCCGGAGCGAGTGTGCGGCGTTGCTTGCGGCCGATGCGGTGGCCGGCGCGAGGATGGGTGCGGATGCGAGCGAGAAACTTAAGACCGCTGCAGCAAGGACCTTGTTGGTGTTGCTGTTGCGGCGAGAGGTGAACCTCGAAGGTTTCATGTCCTTCACTTTCGGGTGGAGTGTCAAGGTCAGGGACATTCCAAGCTCTACAGAACCAACGCAACAGTTCAGTGAATCGGCCGTGATGGTTAGGGAACACGAGTATCCCCGCCGGTCACAGGGTTTTAACGTGAACGCAACCTGCGCTCGCCGAGGTGCAGCCGCCGGAGCTTGTCCGCCGCAACGCAGCCCGCACCCGCCGGTACGCGTCCGGCGTCTATCTGTCCGCCGCCACGTAGAATGGTGGGCGTGGCTCTTACTATTGGAATCGTTGGGCTCCCGAATGTGGGCAAGTCCACTATGTTTAACGCTTTGACCCGTGCCGATGTTTTGGCGGCGAACTATCCGTTCGCGACGATCGAACCGAACGTGGGTGTGGTGCCGCTCCCGGATTCGCGTTTGCCGCAGCTTGCGGAGATTTTCGGTTCGGAGAAGATCCTCCCGGCAACCGTGTCTTTCGTTGATATCGCGGGCATCGTGAAGGGCGCTTCCGAGGGGGAGGGGCTGGGTAACCAGTTCCTCGCGAACATTCGTGAGGCTGACGCGATCTGCCAGGTGACCCGCGGCTTCCAGGATTCCGATGTCGTCCACGTGGCTGGGGAAGTTGACCCGGCATCGGACATTGACGTCATCACCACGGAGCTTGCGCTGGCTGACCTGCAGTCCGTGGAGAAGGCGTTGCCGCGGCTGCAGAAGGAGCTGACGAATAAGAAGGTCAGCAAGGCTTATGTTGAGGCGGTTGAGCAGGCGGAGAAGATCCTGTCCGATGGCCGGACCCTGTTCTCTGCCCGCGATGAGGTGGATCTGGACGAGCTGAAGCCACTGCAGCTGCTGACCGCTAAGCCGTTCATTTACGTCTTCAACCTGGATGACGATGGGCTTGCCGATGAGGAGTTGAAGGCTTCGCTTACGGAGTCGGTTGCGCCTGCGGTTTCGGTGTTCTTGAACGCTCAGTTTGAGGCGGAGCTCGCGGAACTTGATGAGGACGATGCGGCAGAGATGCTCGCTGACGCTGGCATCGAGGAGTCTGGTCTGGAGCAGCTTGCGAAGGCTGGCTATGAGGCGCTTGGTTTGCAGTCGTATTTGACGGCGGGCCCGAAGGAGACGCGTGCGTGGACGATCAAGCAGGGTGCTACCGCGCCTGAGGCGGCCGGCGTGATTCACACGGATTTCCAGCGCGGGTTCATCCGTGCCGAGGTTGTTTCGTTCGACGACCTGATCGCGGCGGGCTCGATGCAGGCCGCGAAGGCCGCGGGCCGTGTGCGTCTTGAAGGCAAGGAATACATTATGCAGGACGGCGACGTCGTTGAATTTAGGTTCAATGTGTAGCTAGGCCTTGGGTCTGCCCACACAGAACTCGTTGCCCTCTGGGTCCTGCATGATGGTCCACACCAATCCCGGTGCTTCGTGGGTGTCTAGTTCGGCAGCGCCCAAGCCTTTGAGACGCTCTACTAAGGTTTCGCGCTCCGACGTGCCAACGTCGATATGCATGCGGTTCTTGCCAGGCGTGGGATCCTCGACGCGCTGAAACCCTAGCGCCGGGGTCGAATCAACCATCACGAAATCACCGTAATCCGCGACGATTTCGCAGCCGGTTGCGGCGGACCAAAACTTGGCGAGCTTTGAGGGATCGTGGCAGTCGAAGGTGATCTGGCGGATCGTGAAGTTGGGATCGCTCATGGTTTCCATTGTGGGCGCGCGACAGCGCGCCTGCAACAATGCGGGGTGTTTCTGGTTGGGGTATCAGACCAGTTCTCTCCGGCCGTGTCAGCCCCATACGTCATAATGGAGGCATGGCCGAGCTGGACCCCGAGTGGGCGATCAATGAGATAGACACGTTCCTGCAAGTCACAGCGAAGGTAGTCCCCGACATGGGCCCGGGCATCGCCTACCTTGGAACCGTTATGAGCGGATCGCCGACTGAGGCTGCGGCACGCGCCCATGTCGTTGAAGTGATCCTTGACCGAGTGCTTCCCGGGTGGAGACAAGGACTCCCGGTCCAGGACAAGGAGTATAGCTGGCTGAGGAGTCAAGCGGCTCGGGCCAAGACAGCGCTTGAACGTCGGTCTGAACTCGCTGAAAAGCTCGGAGAGAACACACCAGACTTAGACGCAGCCAATCTGCATCCGTGGGCGTGGGAAAATGGCAAGGGTTACTGGAATCATGGGCACTACCATCAAGCAGTGATGCAGGCTGCCATCCGCGTCAATGCAGAGACCCAAGCGAAACTGAACCGCCTAGACATATCTGAAACAGCACTTTTCAACGAGGCGTTTTCACTCCACGATCCGAAGCGTAATGTGCCGCGCCTTCGGCTTATGGAAAATGATGGCAGTAAGACGTTTGAGAACCTGCATCGGGGCGCCCGCGCCTTTGCAGAGGGCTTGTACGCGGCTATCCGCAATCCCGGGATGCATGTTCCACACGACGGTGGTGAGGAGCAAGTCGCGTTGGAGCAGTTCGCGGCTTTCAGTCTATTGGCTCGCTGGGTTGATGGGGCTACCGTCCTGGAGGGGTGACTACATCGGTTTACGGAATAGCAGTCCGCTTGAGCGAAGGATGTGGGGAGCACGAACGTCTGTGATGAGGGTGCCGGGTGCTCAGTCGGCAAGGCCGTCCAGGACCATCGCCATAGTTGTGTGCAAGGTTAACGCCAGCGACTGGGCTGGGTCCAAGAATGAATCTCGCACACGTTAAACAGCGACGACAATCCGTCGAGTTCAAGTTCAACGTGTAGTGCTTAACCTCTGCGATGAACTCTTTGATCCCGGGACGTGATGAGGACTGGGGCTATTGTGCTCCCCCGAACGCTACGGCCCGGGGGCACGAGGCTGTGTCGCAGGTGCAAGCGAGAGGACCAGGAGCGAAACACAGATCGCTGAGTCGACGCAGTCACGGTAAAGACGGAGCCGTCTAGGCGGTGCTCGAGGTTGCGCGAGATACGGTGACGCTGGGCGTCGGTAAGCGATGCGCATTCGGCGACATCGATGGAAAGCTGGACTTTGCCGTCCGTCGTGTTGACGCCCTGGCCGCCTGGAGTCGACGATTTCGCGAAACGCTCCGCGAGATCGGCGGCGATGACCGCACCGTCGGGGATCCCCGGGCCGGGCGCTATGGTCAGGTCGTTCATGCCGCCCAGCCTAGGTGCCCACAACCCTTTCTCGTCTCGGCGGAAGCGGAGACCGCGTCGCGACGGCCGGGATCCAGCCTCAGTATTATCCTCGTCACCGGTTGATTCGAACGCTTTTTGCTCCTCCTTCTCCCGTCGGGCTTCGATTTCAGCGGCCTCCGCAGGTGGCAGTGATCGCTGGATCCGCTCGAACTACCGGTTCCGATCAGCGGTCGAAGGATTTTCGCAGCAGCCGGACCTGCGGCGCCGGTGCCGCCGCCGTAGCCTGACGAGCATCCCCGCCATGACGGCCATCACGACGGCGGTCCCGGCACCGATGATCCAGGGATTACCGAGGAGCCCACCGACGCCTGCGAGTGCTCCGCCCGCCGCGATGAACGGCAGGCCGCAGCAGAGCAGCGACGGAAGCGCGCAGCATGCCAGCAAGAGCAGCCCGGTCACTGCAGCGACGACGGGACCGGCGCGCCATTCGTCGCGGTCCTGATCGGCGCTCATCGTCTGCTTCAGGATGAGATCTCCCCGATTGCCTGCGTTGCCGTTCATGCGCAGCACGACAGCAGCGACGGGTCGGTGGTGAAGGCCTTCGCGGCGATCCGGATGCCCTCGGCCATGGTCAGGTAGGGGGCCCAGGCGTTGGCGACCTCGGCGACGGTCCTGCCGAGCACGTGGACGCCTGCGGCGGCGAGCTCCCCGGCGTCCTTGGCGACGGCGGTCAGGCCGAGGATCTCGTTCGTCTCGGCGTTCACGACGATCTTGATGAACCCGCGGGTGTCGCGGTTCACCAAGGCGCGGGGCACGTGGTGCAGGGGCAGGACGCGGCAGTCGCAGCGGATCCCCGCGGCGAGGACGTCCTTCTCGGTCATCCCGACCGCGCCGATCGCGGGCCCGGTGAACGTCACCCGCGGCAGGCGGGCGTAGTCGACGGACCGGTCGGCGTCGGCGAACGCGTTCTCGGCGACGAGGGTGCCGTGGTGGGCGGCGACGTAGACGAACTCGGGGTGCCCGGTCACGTCGCCCGCGGCCCAGATCCGCGGGTTCGAGGACTGCAGCCGGTCGGAGACGACCACCTCGCCGGAGTCTCCGGTATTCACCCCGACCGCATCGAGGTTCAGGCCATCGGTGACGGGACGGCGTCCGAGGGCGACCAGGACCTGGTCGGCGCGGAACTCCTGCGAGTCGCCGGACACGGCGGCGGTCACGACGGCCTCGCCCCCCGTGCCGCGGGAGACCCGGGTGGGCACTGCGCGGCTGACTACGCGGATGCCCTCGTCGGCGAACACCTCCTGGAGCGCTTTCGACACCTCCGGCTCCTCCTTCGAGGCGAGCCGGGACCGCACGAGCAGCGTGACCTGCGAGCCGAGGCGGGCGAACAGCTGCGCCTGCTCCAGGGCGACGTAGCCGCCGCCGAGCACCAGCAGCGACTCGGGGACCTCCGTCAGCTCCATCGCCGTGGTCGAGGTCAGGTATCCGGTCTCCTCCAGGCCGTCGATCGGCGGTGCCCACGGGCGAGAACCAGTCGCGACCAGGTAGTGGTGGGCCTCGATGGTCTCGACGCTTCCGTCGGATCCGGCAACATCGAGAACCGGCGCATCAGGGGTGCCCACGAACGAGGCGTCGCCGCGGAGGACCTGCCAGCCGTAGGAGTCGGCGACGTCGGCGTACTTCTCGCCGCGCAGCGACTCCACCAACGCTTGCTTCCCAGCGATCAGCGCGGGCATGTCGACGGGATCCGCCGTCGTCGCGATCCCGGGGAACCGGGTTGCGGCGTCGACCGCGACGTGCCGCGCGCCGGCCGCGGCAATGAGCGCCTTCGACGGGACGCAGCCCGTGTTCACGCAGGTGCCGCCGAGCGTCCCGCGCTCAATCATCACCACCGACTTCCCGAGCGTGCTGGCGCGGATCGCAGCGGCGAACGCGCCGCCTCCCGATCCGATGATGGCGAGATCGTACTTCGTAGGCATCGCTGCTCCTGTCAACTCTTGGCTTTCTGCTCTGTCTCAGCCATACTGGACCTTCCAGTGCAGGGGAAGGTCAAGCGCGGCCACGGAGGGAGACAGCAATGCGGATCGGAGAACTCGCCGAGAGGGCGGGCACTACCGCGAAGACCCTTCGCTTCTACGAGGAACAGGGCCTTCTGCCCCCGCCCGAGCGCACGCCGTCCGGATACCGCGACTACGCGCCCGAGACGGTCGCTCGGATCGACTTCGTCCACCGCGGCCAGGCCGCGGGCCTCACCCTCGCCCAGATCCACCAGATCCTCGACATCCGCGACGGCGGCCATGCGCCCTGCGAGCACGTGCGCGACCTGCTTGACGTGCGCCTCGCTGAGATTGAGCAGCAGATCGCGCAGCTCTCCGTGCTGCGCGACACTATCGCGGACCTCAGACAGGACGCCGCGCACCCGGACCCTGAAACGTGCAGCACCGATCAAGTGTGTAGGTACTTGTAGACGGCGGGAGTCAATGACTCAAACGCTACAACCCCGATATGCGCTAGCGCATGTCGATGCCGCCGGTGCCCACCTCGATATTTTTGGTGGTGGCCGCGACAGCACACAGCAGCGGCATCGGGGCGGAGGCCTGCAGCGCGAAGTGGTGGACTCGGAAGGACGCGTTGTTCACGCCGATTTCGTCTGCAGCCTGGGTGATCTCCAGATGAGTCTTGGCGATCTTTTCCGCAGATGGCCCGCGCTAGCTGCCGAAGGCGTAATGCCTGAAGCTTAAGAAGCCGAACGCTTTCATTGGATAACACTCCTTTTGATGGTGTTAACGAGAGGGAGTAACTTTGCGACGACGTACCGTCGAGTTCAAGTTCAACGTGTAGTCACGCCTCGGGGCTGCCAAAAACCCGTGGTCTTCGGGATTATAGGGCCTGTGGGGTAGCGTGTCCTGCGATGTGGGAAGTTCTGCGCATATTCACTCGCCTGGGCCTGCCATCAACCTGCCGCAGGGCAAGGCGGTCTTCCCGGACCGGGCGGATGTGCCCACCTCGCACAACGCCGAGGACGTCGCGGCTGCGAGGGCCCGTTACGAAGGCGCGCTCCGCCGCCAGCAGTAGCCTCGGTCAGCCACCCTGGCCGCTGGTTTCGGGCGGTGCGGGGTAGCGCACGAGGAGGTCGTCGCCGATGACCGCGCCGTCGTTAAGCGTTGCTTTGCGTATCGACGCCCCTTCGGCCCCCACCCCCATCACATGCGACACCTCGTCTCCGTGCGCAAGCAGGTGGTCGGCGATGATCCGGCGGTGGCAGCGCCACCACACAGCCTCCGAGCACATCACGGCGGTGGGCGTTTCGGCGGCCTGGTCTCGCAGGGCAGCAAGTGCCGCGGCGAACTCGTCGCCGAGGGCGTGGTCGGCGTAATTGTGGAAGCTACGGTTGCGCCAGTTGCCGTTGACCTCGAAGGGAACGGTGCGTGAGACGTTGCGGCGGCCGGTGAGCCCCTCGCTGCGGCTGTACGCGATGCCGTTCTCGGGCAGGTGGGCGGTGAGGTAGTCGTCGTTGAACCACGGGTACTTCCGCGAGCCGGTCAGCTTGCGCACATCAACGATCGACTCAACGCCGGCAGCACGGATCATCCGCACAAACTCCGCAAACTCGAGGTTGGAGTGGCCTACGGTGAAAATGCGCATGGCACATACGCTACGCGTCTGTGCCATCACACCCGGGTGGCCGGGCGGGTAAAACGCTGGGTCGCGACCTGTGTGTTTGGCGCATTCGCACCTATTTCCCAAGCTCCTTGCGTCGTTCGGCGGCGAGTTTCAGTCGCTCGGCGCGATCGGAACGTTCCTTCTCTAACAGTTCCTCGAGGATCTCGTCTTCCTCGTCGGAGATGTCGAAGACGGTGTACCAAGCGACCGCGAGTATGCCCACCACCGGCCACACTACCCAGGCGTAGTCCAGATCCAGCCCAATCTCCTGCACGAAATAGACCGCCAAGCCGCCGATGAGGGTGGTGTAGAGCGCGGCGTCCATCTTCCGCTTCGCTGCGAGTTTCTCATCCAGTTCGACCTCGGACGCCGTCCGCTTCTCCAATGCGACCGGTTCGGCCGGGACGTCGTCGAAAAGCATTGAAAGCTCCCCGCGCGTGCGCGCAACCGCGGCTTGACCTGTGCGTTCTTCGAACTCTCCCACATCAAGGTAGCCGTCTGCGAACAGTGTGCCCGTCCATTATCGCTCCCAACTTGCACTTGCCCCTGCGGCAAGCTGTTCAATCGCAACCATGGCAGATGGTATCGAATACACAATCAGCGAGGCCGCGGAAGCCCTCGGCGTTTCCACCAAGGCGCTGCGTCACTGGGAGGCGCTCGGCCTCATCACACCCGCGCGCACCTGGGCCGACCACCGCGTTTACAGGGAGGCGGACCTCGAGCGCGGCGCGGCCATCGCCCTCTACCGCGGAGTCGGCGTGCCGCTTGCGCAGATTGCGCAGCTTCTCGACGCCTCCGGAGCCGCCCTCACCCGCGCCCTCAAGCACCACCAAGAAGCACTCGCTTCTCGACGGCGCACGCTCGACGCCCAACTCACATCTGTCCAGCACCTCATTGACAACGCAACGAAAGGATCGATCGACATGGACGCAATGAAGAAGTACCTCGGCGAAGATATGCCCGCCTACCAGGAGGAGGCTGAGCAGCGCTGGGGTGATACCCCGGAGTGGGCGCAGTCCCAGAAAAAGCTCGCTCAAATGAGCGAAGGTGACTTCAAACGCCTGCAGGAAGAACAGGACGCTCTCGCCGCGGATCTGATCGCCGCACGCGATTCCGGCGTGGACCCCGGCTCCGAGGAAGCCGAAGCACTGGTGGAGCGCCACCGCGCAAGCATCGCCCAGTGGTACGAGGCGACCCCGGCTCGCCAGCTCATCCTCGCGCGCATGTACGTTGACGACGCGCGCTTCCACGAAGCCTACGGCGGCGCGCAGGATTACCTGCTCGAGCTGGTCACCGCCCACGCGGTGGCCGAAGGTGTGGACGTGGGCAACCCGCAGTGGGGTTAGAAACGGAGTAGTAATCTTTGGTTAGGTCTAGTGTTGTCGCGCCTATGCGATGACCAGCGAGAAGTCCCGAGCCGCCGCTGGTTATCCCCTCAGGCATCTGAGCTGGGGACACGGCTTTTCGGCTGTTGAGGTTCTTTGGTATGAGCCTGCAGGAGCGATGTTACGGCAGCCGGGGCCGGCGCCTCGTCGATTTCAGCTCCGAGCGCCGCTTCTTCGCTTCGAGACGACGCCGCACCGAGCCGCGCGTCGGCTTCGTTTTCCGCCGCGGGGGAGGCGGTGGGGCGAGCGCCTCACGCAATAGGGCGGCCATGCGCTCTCGCGCCTCGGCGCGGTTACGGACCTGCGAGCGCTGCGTCGACGCGCTCACGGTGAGCACAGTGCCGTCCAGGCGGTGTTCGAGGTTGTGGAGGGCGCGGCGGCGTTGGGCGTCGGAAAGCGATGCGCATTCCGCGATGTCGATGGAGAGCTGCACCTTGCTGTCGGTGGTGTTGACGCCCTGGCCGCCCGGGCCCGACGCCTTCGCGAACCGCTCCGACAGGTCCGCGGCGGCGACGACGAGGCCGCCGGGGATACCCGGGCCGGGCGCGATGGTCAGGTCCTGCATGCCGCCCACCCTACAAACAAGAACTCGCAGCTAGCGCAAAGACGCAGGAGCTTTTCCTGGCAACGCCCGCGAGGCGCTCGAGTTTTACCAGGAGGTGTTCGGCAGTGAGCTCGACATCATCACCTACGGTGAGCAGCTTGACCGAGGTGCACAGTTCCCGTTCGACCCGCCGCGCGACGCGGTCGCGCACGGCAAGCTAACCGGCCCGTTCACCTTCGGTGGCGGGGACGACCTGCAGAACAACACCAGCACTCTGGACCATGGGGTCTTCGGTGTTACCGCCGAGGTGGGGACAGTGGGCGAGGGCGAGCAGTTCATCGAGAAACTCACCCGAGACGGCGGCAAGGTCACCATGCCGTTTGCACAGGCGCCGTGGGGCGCGCACTTCGGCGCCGTGGAGGACAAGTTTGGGCTCGCCTGGAACATCACCACTGGCGAAGGCAGGTAGAGGCGGGTTCGGCGACGGCCACGTGGTGCTCCTGCTGCTCGAGACGGTCACGGTGGGCCCGGGGCTTGTCGACCATGACACCTTCCTCGCCGGCTACGGCGCAGCGCATGCGATGCCCTGCCCGCTGTTCACGTTCGCGTCCTTCCTCGGCGCCAGTGCACAAGGCATGAACTGGGCGCTCGGCGCGACAATCGCGACCATCGCGATCTTCCTGCCCGCTGCGCTTTTGGTACTTGGCGCGATACCGTTCTGGGAGCGCATCCGCCAGATGCCACGCGCAGGTGCCGCCTTGGCTGGAGCGAATGCCGCGGTGGTCGGCATTCTCGGTGCAGCGCTGTACACCCCGGTGTTCACCGCCGGGGTTTCCGGCGTGATCACTATGTCCATCGCCGTGGTCTGCTACGCCGCGCTCACCTCATGGAAGGTCCCGCCGTGGGCGGTCGTCGTCGGCGCGGCCCTGGTCGGCTGGATTGTGCTGTGAACTTCGCTCTCGCCCGGTGCTCGGCGCTGAAGCGCGCCAAGGGAGGGAACCGGGACTAGAGCGTCACGTTGGCCAGCACCGCGCCGGTGGGTTGCGCCGCGCCGGCGGCGACTTCCTCGGTTACGAGGACTGAAGCAGTTCCACCGGGCAGCGGCATCCACACGTCGTCGTGGGGTTCTTGGCCGATGACTCCAGCCGATTCCACGGCGCCGTCATCCATGACTGCCCACACTTGTGCCCCCATGCCGTCGTCGAGAGCTGGCTGGCCGTTGACCATGGCGCCGCCCTTGCCCATGCCAGAGCTGAACAACGAAATGGGGGGGGAACGGGGGCAAAGTCAATAATTCGAGTCTGGCATAAGTTGATAAGGATTGCCTAACCTAATACTGTTTCAAGTTATGGTCCCGATCGGGAATCGGCAACGGAAGCGAAGCGGCGACGATGAACAGAAAACGTGGATCGACCAGAGAACCCCTCTCCGGAGGGGGAGTCGGGGACGCGGGCCCGGACGGGACGGGCGACGGCGACGCGGTGGCGTCGCAGACGGACGACGGGCGGTTGGTACACGTCGCACCGGTCGCAGCGGGTGGCCGACCATCCACCCGCGATATGCTCGTCGCCGCCGCGATCGGCGTCGCGGGGTCTCTCGTCGTCGTGCCCCTGACCTACCTGCAGGTGTTCGCCGGCATCGCCCACGTTTATCTCGTCGCGGCGACGCTCGGGTTGTGGTTCCTGCAGTGCGTCGTTCCCCTCATCGTCGTCCGCAAGCCTGGCGCGAGCCTCATCGCGTGCCTTGCCATGGGCGTCGTGTCCGCGGCGACGACCCCGTTCGGCGTCGCCGCGATCGGGGCGCTGATCATGGAAGGATTGCTCATCGAGCTTCCGTTCATGGTCACCCTGTACCGGCGGTGGACGCGTCCCCAGTTCGTGGCGTCGGCGATGTTGTTCTCCGCGATGATGGGAACGATGGCCCCGCGCGCAGTTGGCGTCAACTCGCCGACCACGCCCATGACCCTGATCAGCTTCGGCGTAGCCTTGGCATCGAGCCTGGTGTTTTTGGTCCTGGGCTTTGCCGTCGCAAAGGGTCTTCGCAGCCGCGAGGTCACCCGGTGACCGGCGGAGCACCCGTGTGCGCCGGTGCGACACGCGGGACGGCCCCGGCCCGGTTACGGGTCAGTGGCGCGGGCGTGCGGCACGCCGATGGGCGATGGGCACCTGACATGGTGGATCTCTCCTTCGATTTCGGCACGATCAACGTTATTACGGGACCCGTGGGATGCGGAAAGACGAGCCTGGCCCACCTCATCGCTGGACTGATCCCCTCGCACATCCCCATCGACCATGCCGGATCCGTGCATATCGTCGATGCCGACGGCACCGAATGCCCCGTGGACGGGGACCGGGTCACCTTCGTCGGGCAAGACCCGGCGACGCAGGTGCTCACGCTTCGAGTCGTCGATGACGTATCCATGGCCCTCGAGTTTTCCCTCGTGGAAGTCGACATCGTCGCCAAGCGATCAGCCGCGGCCCTGTCAGAGCTCGGGCTGTCAGAGCTCGCGGAGAAGGATCCGTGGGCTTTGTCGGGCGGGCAACGCCAGCGGATGGCCATCGCCGGCGCGGTGGCCAGTGCGCCGGAGGTCATGATCTTCGACGAGCCCGCGGCCCACGTCGACGAGGATGGTCGCCGGTCGCTGTTCGCCGCTATCCGTGATTTGCGGGCCCCGGGGCGCGTCATCCTGCTCATCGAGCACGACCTCCGCCCGTTTGACGGGTGGGTCGACACGGTGACAATCCTTGATGTGGACGGGAGCGTCGCCGCCCAACGAGCGCCGGAGGGCATCGCGGTGAAGGGCATTGCGACGACGGCCGCGACCACCGGAACGCCGGACGACAGTACGCCGGGCACGGGGGCGCCGGACCGTCCCGGTCCGGACCGGCGGCGAAGGTCCCGGGGAGCCGGGAATGGCGCCGATCCGGAATCGGAGGCGGATGCCGTTCCGCTGCTGGCCTTGACCGGAGCCAACGTGGCCCGGGGTGGGGAGCGGATCCTGAACGGGGCTGATCTGACACTGGAACGGGGCGAGATCCATGCTCTAGTCGGCGCCAACGGAGCCGGTAAGTCCACCTTGCTGGCGGTGCTGTCGGGCCAGATGAAGGCGGGAGCGGACATACGGATCGACGGCGAGTCCGCCCGGCGCGCCCCCGACGCCTTCGCGTCGTGGGCGTTCCAGAACCCCGAGCACCAGTTCACCCGTGCGACCGTCGCCGCGGAAATCGCCTCCGCGCTGGCCGGCACGGACCCGCACGGACCACTCGGCGCCGATGAGCTGAGGAAACTGCGGGAAGCCTTGTGCCCCCGGGCACTTGACCCTGTCTCGCCGTTCGTCCTGTCGGGCGGACAGAAAAGACGGTTGGGCATCTTCCTGGCGGTGGCGGCCAATCGCCGTTTGCTGCTTCTCGACGAGCCGTTGGCGCACCTGGATTCGCCGAGCTCGCGCATCGTACTGGATACGCTGGCGGAATACGCCGGGGCCGGCGGAACCGTTGTGTTCACGTGCCACGACCGCCGTGCCGCGCGAACGTGGGCGGATCGGGCGAGCATCGTCGCCGAAGGGAAGGTCGCCTGGTCTGGTCCCGCGGCCGACGTGCCGGCTGCCCCGGAGTCGTCCCGGCGGGATCGCGCACTGCCCGCGGCCGGCGCAGGGACGTCCGGGAATGAAAGCCCCTGGACCAGTGAATCCGCCTCTCGAAGGCGCGCAGGGTTGAACCCCATCACGATTGTCGGGGCGGTGATGCTCGTCGTCGCCGCCGGGCTGCTCTCCGGTGGAGACGCCGTTGTCGCGCTGACGGTGGTCGCGTTCCTCGCACTCGCTGCGATCGCGGAACGCGACGTTCGGGCGACGGCGGGGAAGGTCCTCCTCGTCCTGTTGAGCGGGGTGTTCTTCGGCCTGATCGGGTGGCGCTCCGAGTTCTACGGAGGTGGGGATGCGGCGGAGGCCGTCCGCCACGGCATCCATCACGGACTGCTGCTGACGGCCGTGTTCGCGGGGACGGTCCTGGTCTCCGCGTGCATGCGCGTCGAGGAGCTTTTCGACGCCATGGTGCAACGCCTCCGGGTGCCCTACACATGGTGCACCATAGCGATTGCCGGGGTGAGCATCGCGGCGTTCCTGCGCAGCGAAATCCCCCAGCTGACATGGGCGATTAGATTGCGCTCGATGCGGCCGGAGCAGTCTTTCCGCTCCGGTTTCATTCGCGCGACGACGCCCGCGCGCATCGCCTTCCCCTTGTTCGTCAGCGCCGTGCGCTGCGCCGAAAAGCTGTCCCTGACCCTGGCGATGCGCAACTTCGGCCGCCACCCGCGACGCACCTTCCGCACCGATCACCCCTGGCGAGTGCGTGACGGGTTCGCGGCCGCAGCGTCCGCCGCGGCCTTCGTCGCCGCACTGGTGTCCGCAGTGACTTGACGGGCCCGGAACCGGCGGGTCCCGGGCCCCCGAGCGTTTCCGAGCTTGTGCGGAGACGCGCCCCACCCAGTTGCTTCAACCCTTCAGACACATCCTCCGGGTCACGCCATGCGGGCCCGGTCCGCCCGGCACCGGCATGGCGCCGACAACCGAAAGAGGTACCAATGAACACGATCCGGACCATCAGCGACGTGCTTCGGGACAAGGCCGATGAGACGAAAAAGGGGATCACCTTCGTCGAGAATCGGCAGGACGTCTTCGTCCCGTATGGCCGGGTCCATGCGGAGGCGGTGGCGGCTGCGACTCGGTTGGCCGAAGCCGGCATCGGCCCCGGCGATCGCGTGATCTTCCAAGTTTCGGAGAACCGCGGGCTCATCCGGGCGTTCTGGGGCTGCGTCTACGCCGCCGCGGTTCCGGCGCTTGCGCCGCCGGTGTCGGGCCCGGTTGACGTCGACAGGGTGCGGACGCTCTCGGACATGATGCCCGGGGCCCCGATCCTGGTCGACGAACGCAGTCACACGCTGCTCACCGGAGCAAACGGTGCCGTGGTCGTGGGCGAGGACCGGCTGCTCGACGTGTCCATCGTCAATGACGCCGCCGCGGAACCGGGTGCGGCGATGCCGGGTGATGCTGAATCGGACTTCTCTCAGGCGGGGGACGTGGATTCCGGGGATGGCGCCGGGGCGGTCCCCGCGTTCCCGGTGCGAGGTGGGACGGCCGGCGAAGCCCTCATCCAGTTTTCGTCCGGCTCCACGGGATCGCCAAAGGGCGTCATCGTAACCAACGAGTCCGCGCTGAACGGTCTGCGCGCGACGATCCCACGCCACGCGCACCGGTACGAGAACAAGATGCTCACGTGGCTGCCTTTGACCCACAACCTTTCGCTGATCGGCTTCCACGTCTACGCCCTTTTTCGTGGGTACGACCAGGTGTTGCTGCCGGTTTCCGAGGTGGTCGCCGTTCCCCCGAGATGGTTCGAGGCCGTGACCAGGCACCGGCCGAGACGACCGTCGTCCGGGCGACTGGCCCGGGTTCCTACAAAATGACCGCGGCCATTGCCGCCGCCACCGTTGCGTCGGTCGCGGGGAAGCCGGTCGCGCCGGGGTGCCGGGATCTCGTCGGCCACCCCCGGCTCCTCGAACCGGTCCTCGCCTTCGCCCGCGATGCGGGCATCCATATCGAAACGCCGAATGACAACCCGACCACGGGGCCACTGCCGGCAGCGGCCCACTGCGACACCAAAGAAAAGGAGAAACGATGACGGATCAAGCTGAACGGGGTGCGGCGATCGTCGTCCGCGACCTCACGAAGAGCTACCCGATTGCGGGCACAGCCGGCACCGCGCCCGAAGGCGGGGCAGGTGCTCCGCCGGACGGCGGGCGCAAGGGAAAGCGCGGCGCCCGGATGCGCAAGCATGTGCTCGACGGCGTGAGTTTCACCGTGCCCGCCGGGTCGATCGTGTCGTTCCTCGGCCACAACGGCGCAGGCAAGACCACCCTCATCCGAATCCTGTCGACGCTCATCACCGCAGACTCCGGCGAGGTGAGCATCTTCTCGCGCGATGTGAAAGAGGATCCGGCGGGCGTGCGCGCTGACATTGCCACCACCGGCCAATTCGCGGCGATCGACGAGAACCTCACCGGCCGGGAGAACCTGGAGTTCTTCGGGCGGCTGCGCGGACTCGACCGCGCCGCCGCGGCCGCCCGCGCGACGGAACTGCTCGCGCAATTCTCGCTCGCAGACAGTGCCTCGACGCTGGCGTCGGCCTATTCGGGTGGCATGCGGCGCCGCCTCGACATCGCCGCGTCGCTGTGCGTCGTGCCCAGGCTGCTGTTCCTCGACGAACCCACGACGGGGCTGGACCCGGTCAGCCGCGAAGAGCTGTGGGGCTTCATCCGGCAACTGCGGGACGACGGAATGACCCTGGTGCTGACCACCCAGTACCTGGAAGAGGCGGAGGCGCTGGCAGACCACGTCCATCTGCTCAAGGATCGCCGCATCGTCGCCAGCGGAACGCCGGAGGAATTGCGCCGCGCCTTCGGGTCGCACGTGCTCCGCGTGTCCTTCGCCACCGCCGCCGAGGCGGAGGCGTTCGCCCGCTGCCTCGGGGGAACGTGCCTGGACGGCGCCCGCGTCGCGGGGAAGTCGGTGTCCCTCGACGTCGACCCCGGACCGCGGGTCCTCGAGGCGGTGGCGCAGGCGATGGAGGCCTCGGAAGCGTTGCCGGATTCGCTGAGCGTGTCGCCGCCCACCCTCAACGAGGTGTTCATATCGATGAACGCAGGGGGTGCGGCGCGATGAGTGCGACGTCGGTCGCGGCGTTTCTCCGTCGGGATCTGCTGCTGTTGCGACGCAACACCGCGTCGCTGATCTCCATGTTCGTGGTTCCGCCCCTCTTCCTGCTGTGCCTGTACGCGGTGTTCGGGTACTCGGCGGAGCAATCCGGCTTCGGGTACCTGCGTTTCGTGCTCGGCGGCTGCCTGTTCCAGGCGGCGATGTTCACCGCCGCGGCGTCGGCGATGGCGGTGGGACAGGACGTCGAATCCGGGCTCGTTGACCGCGTGCGCGTGTTGCCCGGGGCCACAGGCGGCTATGTCGCCGGCAGGCTCGTCACCGATGTGCTGCGGATGTCCGCGTCGATCGCGGCGCTGCTGGTCGTCGCGTGGGCCTGCGGCCTCGACATGGCTGTCGGTGACGTCGCGTGGACTGTCCTGTGGTCGCTGCTCGCCGCGGCGGTCCTGTCCCTGGTCACGGACGGGGTGATCCTGATGGTGCCCGCCCCGGTGTCGACGGCCTCATCGATCCAGGCGCTGGAAATGCTGCTGCTCATGTTCTCCACCGCGTTCATTCCGGCGACCGCTTTGGACGGCTCCCTTCGCGACGTCGTGCGCCACATGCCTTTTTCGCCGGTGATCGAGGTGATTAGGGCGGCGTCCCCGGACGCCTTCCCGGATCGCGCCGGGGAAGAGGCCGCCCTGTGGCTCGGTGTCGCGGCGGTCGCCGGAATCGTCCTGTTCATCCGCCGGTTCACCTCGAGGAGCGAATCATGATTGGCGCCATCTTCGTGCATCTGCGGCGCATCGCCCACATTTGGCTGCGGCGCCCCGACTTCTGGTTCATGACGTTCATTGCTCCGCTCGTGTACCTGTTCATCGTCAACCGCATGTTCGGTGGCCTGGTCAGGCAGCTCACCGGAGAGTTCGAACTCCGGAACGCGGTCATCCTGGTCGTGACGGCGTGGGCGTTCATCCTGGCCATCACGGGATCATCCACCGTGTTCGTTGAACGCAGCAATGGCTTCCACGAGCGGTTGATCACCATGCCGGCGCCGTACGCGGCCGTGCCGGCCGCACGGATCATTGCCGAGTTCATCCGGATCATGGCGATGACGGCCGTCGTCGCGGCGGTGGCCGCCTTGCTTTCCGACGGCCCACTGGAGGTGTCCTGGTGGTGGAGGATCGCGGTGACCGGCGCGATGGTTGCCGCGGCGGCCGCATGCACCGGCACGTACATCGCGTTCTCCATCACCAGCCCCCAGGGTTCCGTGGCCCTCATCCCGTTAATCATCGTTGCGATGTTCGTCAATACGGTGCTCATGCCCGCCGACCACTTCCGTCCCCTCCTGCGCGGAATCGCCGGGCACACCCCCGTATCCGCGGCCGGCGAGGCCGTCAACGGCACCGGGGCTGCGGGTCTGGTGGTCTGCGCGGCCTGGTTCTTAGGCATCGCCGTGCTCGCGGCGTGGGGCATCGCCGTGAAAACGAGGCCGGGGGAGTCTGCATGACGGCCCGCGAATCCGAGCATCTAACCCGAAACCGCCGCGTGGACGCGGCCCACACACCCGGAGACAGAACCAGATGAAGTCGATCGCCCAGATCGTCCAGAACAACCGCAGGCTCCTCGCGGCCTACGAGGACAAGGTCCAGCCGAGGTTCCTAAGCCGCTATGCGCGCGAACCGATGGACGCCGCCGCCGTGTACCGGAAGCTCCGTGCGCTGGATCCCGGGCCGGATGCGCCGGCCCGGGTCCTCGACCTCGGTCGCGGAACCGGGTGGCTCGCCCGCACGCTCGCCGCTGAGTCTCGCTATCGCAGGGCGAACATCGTCGGCTACGACCTGTCGCCCAATGCGATCCGCATCGCCCGCGAACGCGCCGCCGCCGACGGGCTTGGGGCCCGGACGGAATTCCACGTTGCCGACGTCCTCGCGCCGCTCGGCAGGGTCGCCGGGCTGCTCGCCAACGGCGGCATCGCTTACGTGCAGACGTTCGTCGAGGATCCCGACGTGAACGAGCGGGTCGACATGGCCGTCATGGCGAAGATGGGCCACCGGGTGTTCCGGGGCAGCGAGCTCGAGGATCTCGCCGAAGCCAACGGGCTGAAGCTGGGCGGAGCCTCACACGCCGGCATGGTGTACTTCTGCACTCTCACGAAGAAAAGCGCGATCGGGGAGGCGGGGAAGTGAGCGCCGTGGACGGGACCGTAGGCCCGTGGTCGCTGCTCGCCCCGATTCGGACCCGGATGCGTGCGGTGGTCGCGTTATCCGTCCTGTCGTCGGTGGCTACCGTCGCTTCGCTGGTCGGCATCATCGACATCGCGATGACGTACCCGGAGGCCCCGGAGCATCGGACGTGGTTGGCCGTGGCTGTCATCGTCGTCGCCGCAACGGTGCGCATGGCCGCGGACGGCGCCGCCGGCATGCTCTCGCACCGGGCGGATAACGACCTGCAGCTCCACCTCCGGCGCCGACTGGTCGCCCAAATCCGGAAGTTGCCGCTGGGCTGGCTGGACGCCCGGCGCTCGTCGGGAATCATCGAGTCGGTTGAGAAGGACGTCGCGGCTGTCCACCAGCTCATGGGCCACACCGTCGGTGAGACCGTGGTGGCGGTGCTGGTTCCCCTGCTTTCCCTCATCGCGCTCGTCGCGGTGGATTGGCGGATCGCGGCGGTGGCGGTCGTCCCGGTGCTGGTCACCTTCGCCCTGATGGGCGTGATGATTTCGCGCGGAGCCGGTCTTCAGCGCGACTACGAGCGAGCCTCCGAAAGAGTGACGGCCGCGGTCATCGAGTTGGTGCGCGGTATCCCGGTGATGAAGTCCTTCGGACGCGCCAACCAGGGCGCGGGTCGCTACGATGCCGCGGCGTTGTCGTTCGTCCGCGCGTGGTCCGCCTGGTCCCGGCAGTCGAACATCTATCTCGGGCTCATCGACGTGGTGACGTCCCCGACCACAGTCCTCGCAGTGGTGTGCGGGGCCGGCCTCGCTCTGAGGGACGCCGCGGGCGGCATACCGGAGGGTCTCGTCGCCGGGCTGGTTCTCAGCCTTGGACTCTCCGCGGCGATCGTGCGGGTAGCCATGAACTCCGAACCCATCATCGCGGGGATCGCCGCCCTGAAGTCCATCGCGGAGGTGCTGGGCACGCCGCCGATCGCCGAGCCCGCCGATCCGGTGCCCGCGCGCGGAGGCGCGCTCGAGGTCCGGAACCTGGTCTTCTCCTACGGCGATGGGCCGCGGGTCCTCGACGGGATGTCCGCGACGTTCGAACCAGGGACCCTCACTGCGCTGGTGGGGTCCTCCGGTTCCGGAAAGTCCACCGTCGCCCGGCTGTTGGCGCGTTTCCACGACCCCGTTGAAGGCTCGGTGCTGCTGGGCGGCGCCGATCTTCGCGACATCGCCGTGCGCGACGTGCACCGCTCGGTGTCGGTGGTGTTCCAAGATCCGCAGTTGTTCACGCTGCCGTTGCGGGAGAACATCCGGCTGGCCAGGAGAGACGCCACCGACGACGAAATCATGGCGGCCGCGAAGCTCGCGAACCTCGATGCGGTCATCGCGGCGCTGCCGAAGGGCCTGGATTCGGTGGTCAACGTCGACGTAACCTTTTCCGGTGGTGAGGCGCAGCGCGTGGCCATCGCGAGGTCGATTGTTACGGACGCGCCGGTGCTCATCTTCGACGAGGCAACCGCTTACGCGGATCCGGCTTCCGAGGCCCTCATCCAGTCCGCAATCGAGCGTTTGGCCCGTTCGCGGACGGTGATTGTGATCGCGCACAGGTTGAGCACGATCCGCAACGCCGACCGCATCCTCGTTCTCGATGGGGGAGCGGTCGCGGAGGCGGGTACCCACGACGAGTTGCTTGCGCGCGGTGGCCGCTACCGGGATCTGTGGCGCGCGTTCGCCCTCGACGACGAACCATCCGCCCCGCGGGGCACTGAATCAGACGATGAAAAGGCAGGGAACCGATGATCCGGGACTTGTGGTCGATGACGGATCGGCGCTCGAGAATGACGCTGGTGTGGCTCATTGCGTTGGCCGCGCTTGCCGCGCTGGCACAGGGAGCGGCGTTCGTCGCGCTGCTGCCGCTGCTGTCGGCTCTGGCCGAGGGAGATGATGCGACGGCGTGGCGTTTCACCGGCGTCATCGCCGGCCTCGCGGCCGCCCATGCGGTGCTGTCCCTCGCCGCGGGGACGGTCGGCAGGGCGAATTCCGCAGCGGTGCTGTCGTCCCTGCTGCGTTCCCTGGGCGAACGCGTGCTGACGTTGCCACTCGGGTACGTCACCAAGTCCACGGCCGGCCGCTTCTCGGAGATGGCGTCGTCGGGTATCGCGTTCGCGGCGTCCGTGCCGCACGTGATCCTGCGGCCCGTCATCGCCGCGGTGGTTACGCCGACCGTCATCGCCTTCGGAATTCTGGCGGTGGATTGGCGCGTCGGGTTGGTTCTCGTCGCGTCGGCGCCGGTGATCTTCTTCGCCTACCGGGCCATTGGCCGGGTCGGCGGGGAGTCGGACGAAGCGCATGCTGACGCCGTCGCTGCCGTCTCCGGCAGGCTGATCGAGTTCACCCGCGGCCAGCAGGTGATTCGCGCCGCGGGCGACGGTTCGGCGGCGGACGCGATGGTGGATGAGGCGATCCGGGCCCAACACGATGCGTTCGCGAAGGCGACGTCGACGCAGGGGGCGGCCATCGGACGGTTGGGTTCGGTCGTCCATGCGGTGTTCACGGCGGCGGTGATCGTCGCCGTGGCGGTCGCCGCGACGGGCGGGATGTCACCGGCGCATTTGGCGCCGATACTCATCGTGGTCGTCCAGTTCACCGGACCGATCACCACCGCGGGAGCGTTGTCCGGCGGTTTCGGCGCGGGCCGCAACACGTTGGCTGCGCTGCGTGACCTGCGGGCGATCCCCGTCCTTCCCGAACCTGCCGCACCGGAGCTGCCCGACGGGCATGACGTGGAGTTCCGCGGCGTGAGCTTCGGGTACGGGGAGAAGAAGGTCCTCGACGGCGTCAGCTTCCGTGCACCTCAGGGAGCGCTGGTCGCCATAGTGGGACCTTCGGGGGCGGGCAAGACGACGGTCATGCGGCTGCTGTCGCGGTTTCATGATCCGGACTCGGGGGAGATCCTCATCGGCGGGGTGCCTTTGCCTCGGATCGGCACCGACGGCGTGAACTCGCTGGTGACCCCGGTGTTCCAGGAGACGTTCCTTTTCGACGCGTCCGTGCGGGACAACGTGGTCTTCGCCGACCCCGGATTCGGTTCCAGGCCCGGTGACGGGGACCGCTTGCGCGAGGCCGCCCGGCGTTCCGGGGTGGACCGCATCGTGGAGCTGCTGCCTTCCGGGTGGGATACCCCGGTGGGGGAGGAGGGGACGCTGCTGTCGGGAGGCGAGCGGCAGCGCCTCGCCATCGCCCGGGCGCTTCTGAAGGATTCCCCGGTGGTGCTTCTCGACGAGCCGACGTCCTCGCTGGATGCGGCCACTGAGCGGGCGATCGTCGGCACGATGGAAGCGTTGCGCGGCGATCGCACCGTGATCGTCGTCGCCCATCGCCTGCACACCATCCGCGATGCCGACCTCATCGTCGTGCTTTCGGAGGACGGGACGGTCGCAGAACGGGGCACGCACGATGAATTGCTGGCGAAGGGCGGCCGCTACGCCGAGTCGTGGGCGTGCCGGACGGGAGGCTCCCCGGGCGCCTGATCCTCATCATCTGGTCGATGCCCCTCACGGGCGCCCTGCCGCAGCTTCCCGAATCCCACCGCCAGGCGCTCGGTGGACAGAGCGAAACCGCCGACGAAAACGCCGAGCAGCACGAACACCGACGAGCTGTAAAGACTGAAGCTCCCGGGAACGCGAAAATAGCCCCTTTTCTCATCCCAGTGAAAGTTGTGAACTAGCCCCCGAAAGTTGGACTGGTTTAATTCTAGGCGGTGAGGGGTTCAAGGGTCTGATTCCGATATTGCATCGGGGTCAGGCCCTTGAGTCGTTGTTGAATGCGTTCGGTGTTGTACCACTGGATGTACTCGTCGATCGCCTGGTTGAATTCTGCGACGGTGTCGAAGACTTCTCCGTGGAACATCTCGGTTTTCAAGTGCCCGAAGCAATTCTCCATCACCGCGTTGTCGTAACAGTTG
>NZ_KV789392.1:0-15983 GCF_001807575.1 Arthrobacter sp. HMSC08H08 | reverse complement strand
CGCGACATCGACTGAACACCACCGTTGTCGTGAATCAGGTTGCGCCAGGACGAATGCTGGTACTGGAAACCTTGATCGGTGTGCATCATCCACCCAGGTTCAGGCGCACACGTTTTAATCGTCTTCGTTAAAGAATCGGCGGTAAACGCTGTCGACGGCGATGTGGCCACGGTGTGGGCGACGATTGAACGGTCGAACAGGTCCATCACCGGTGACAGGTAGACCTTGCGGCCTTGGACCCTGAACTCGGTGACGTCGCTGACAAAGACGGTATTTGGCTTATCTGGGGTGAACTTGCGGTCAAGTGTGTTGTCGGCAATGTGGCTGATCGTCCCGCTGTAGGAAACATACGGCCTGCGCTGGCGGACCTTGGCTCGAAGCCCCATCTCGCACATGAGCTTGTAGACGAGCTTGTGGTTGACCACCCAGCCCTGGTTGCGCAGGTCAAGTAGCACTCGCCGGTAGCCGTAGCGATGCTTGTTACGCTTGAAGCTTTCCCGGATCGCGTCTTTGAGCGCAGCGTGCTTATCCGGCTCGCTGAGTCGTTTCTGGTGGTAGAAGAACGTCGACCTCGGCATGCCTGCCGCATCCAAAAGGTATTGCAGACGATGCTGTGACTTGAGGATGACGATCGCCTGGACTTTCAGGCGTGTCCCTGGTTCCTCAAGTCCCGCAATTTTTTTAAGTAAGCGTTTTCCGCTTCCAACCGTGCAACCTGGCGGCGCAGCTTCTCTTCCTCCGACAGCGGCTTCGGTGCGGCCGAGCCTTTGGGCCTGCCCTTGGGCTTCGGTTTTAGCGCCTCGTCGCCGCCTTTGCGCCACTTAATCACCCAGTCCTGGACGAGTTGGGCGGATGAAAGATTGAACTCTCGTGCAAGATCCATCGCTGTCTCACCAGCAAGGTGGCGTTGGACAACTTCCTTCTTGATCTCGAACGAGTACTGCTGCTTTGTCGGTTTCTCCACAAGACATAGCCTGCCATGCAGCTGAAACCGGCGGTAGAGACGACGGACGGGGAATTTTGAGACCCCAACGGCACTGGCAGCGCCTTCATAACCCATGCCCTGCTCGAAAAGCTCCACTAACTGCTCACGCTGAACTTCACTCAGCGAACTACGTGCTCTCAAAGGAAACTACTCCCCACTAGTCGGTAACTGATTTCTCAGTCCAACTAATGGGGAGCAGTTCACCCCCCTGATGGGTGTCGGGCCCTTTGCCAAACACACTGCCCAGGTAGTCGCGGGCCATGCCGATGAAGCTCGGCAGCAAAAGTTTTGAAATGGCGCCAACGTAACTCGACTCAGCGATTCGTCCGCGCGGCCCGCAGGCCGTTCAAGATCACGATGACTTCGGCGACCTCATGAACCAACACGACGGCGGCCAGGCCCAGCACGCCGCTGATCGCCAGCGGCATCAACACGATGATGATGGCCAGAGACAGCACGATGTTCTGGTTGATGATCCTGCTGCCTCGGCGGGCGTGCTGCAGCGCCTGCGGGATCAGCCGGAGGTCGTGGCCGGTGAAGGCGACATCAGCGGACTCGATCGCGGCGTCAGAGCCGGTCGCTCCCATCGCGATGCCCACCGTTGCGCCCGCCAATGCCGGCGCGTCGTTGATGCCGTCACCGATCATCGCCGTCGGCGTTGTGGAGGAGAGTTCGGCGACGATGCTTGCCTTGTCCTCCGGGCGCAGCTCGGCGCGCACGTCGTCGATACCAGCGATTGCAGCCAGCGCCCGGGCGGTGCGAGTGTTGTCGCCGGTGAGCATGCTCACTTCCACGCCGTTGGCGTGTAGGGTCTGCACGGCTTCGGGTACCTCGGGCCGCAGCTCGTCGCGGACCCCGATCGCCCCGGCGAGGGCGCCATCGACGGTGACCAGGACGCAGGTCTGGCCCTCGGCCTCCATGTGCTCGACGGCTGCCTTCAGTGGCCCGGCGTCGATCCACCGGGGGCTGCCCACCAGCACCCGTCGGCCTTCGACGGTGCCGCCGATGCCGTGCCCGGCTTCCTCGCTGATGTCCAGGGCGGCAGGCGCTTCGGGCCCCGCTGCCGCGATCGCCGCGGCGAGAGGGTGCGTCGATTGCTGCTCAACTGCCGCCGCGAAGGCAAGCACCTGCGCCTGATCGAATCCGTCTGTCGGGACCACGCCGGTAACCTCGGGCTGGTTGCGGGTGAGGGTTCCGGTCTTGTCCACCGCCAGGTGACGGATGCCGCCGAGCCGTTCGAATGCCGCGCCGGACTTGATGACCACGCCAAACTGGCTGGCGGCGCCGATCGCGGCCACGACCGTCAGCGGCACGGAGATTGCCAGCGCGCACGGCGACGCGGCGACCAGGACCACCAGCGCACGGGTGATCCACGTCTCGGGGTCGCCCAGCAGCGAGCCGATCACGCCGACCAGCACCGCCAGGATCATCACTCCGGGCACGAGGGGTTGGGCAATCCGGTCGGCGATCCGGGCGCGGTCGCCCTTTTCCGCCTGCGCCTGCTCGACCAGGTCCACGAGTGTGGTCAGTGAGTTGTCCGTTCCAGCTGCGGTCGTTTCGACCTCCAGCACACCGGCGGAATTGATCGCCCCCGCGGGCACCTCGTCGCCCGGCGCGACCTCCTCCGGAATGGATTCTCCGGTGATCGCTGAGGTGTCAAGGCTGGAGCGCCCAGACCGAATGATGCCGTCCGTGGCGATCCGCTCCCCTGGGCGCACAAGCATCAGTTCGCCAACCATGAGGTCCTTCGCTGTGACCTCGACCGTCGTGCCGTCGCGCAGCACCGTCGCGGTCTGCGGTACCAACTTCAACAGTGCCCGGAGTCCGCCCTGGGCCCGGTCCATCGCCTTGTCTTCCAGTGCCTCGGCGATCGAGTATAGGAACGCTAGCGCCGCGGCCTCTCCGACGAAGCCGAGGATCACCGCGCCGACCGCGCTGATCGTCATCAGCAGGCCAATGCCGAGCTTGCGCTTCGTGACAAGGTTCCGGATCGCTCCAGGCGCGAACGTGTATGCGCCCAACAGCAGGCCGACCCAGAACAGTACTGTCGCGGGTGTCTCCAGCCCGGACCAGTCCAGTGCCAGGCCTATGCAGAGGGCTACGCCGGAGAAGATCGGCAGTAGCAACTCGGGGTCCTTCCACCATGGCCGATCGAGCTCTTCGATCTCCGTGGCGGGTTCATGTTCGCACCCACACGCCGAGCTCATGCGTCCGCTCCTTTCTCACCGCAGCCGGGCACCGAGCACTCAGGGTCGATGCAGGGGGCGTTTTCGTCGACAGCCAACGTCGCATTCACCAGCGCGTCGAGCGCTGCCGCGAGGTGCGGATCGGCGATTTCGTAGCGGGTCTTGCGGCCCTCTGGCTCGGCGACGACGATGCCGCAGTCGCGCAAGCACGTCAGGTGGTTCGAGACGTTCGAGCGGGTCAGGTCCAGGTCGCGCGAAATCACGGCCGGGTAGCTCGGGCCGTCAAGTAGGGTCATCAGGATTTTGGAACGCGTCGGATCCGCCATGGCCCGGCCGAGCCGGTTCATGACATCGAGGCGCGAAGCAATAGTCAGCATGAGTTGAACTATACAGCATTCCCTGAACTATTCAACATGCACTGAACTGACGTTGGAGCGAAGAGTTTGCGACCTGCAGAAATTAGTCGATGGGGTAGCCGATAACTGGGCTTTTGTGGTTCGGCTGCCAACCCAACGCGGGAGCGACGTGGGCGGCGAGGTTCTCGAGAAAGTAACTTTGCAACTACATACCGTCGAGTTTAAGTTCAATGTGTAGCTAAGGGCCTTATTAATAGCGTTTGACAACACGCGCTCCTATTTACCTTCGTATCTCACGAGACGCTGACGTGGATGGCCTCACCATCGACCGGCAGCGTCAGGACTGTGAAGCCATTGCAAAGCAGCGTGGCTTGCACGTTGGACATAGGACATAACTACGTCGATCAGTCCATTTCCGCGTCAAAGAAGAATGTGGCTCGCCCCGACTACGACGCCATGGTGGCGTCCTTTGAACGCGGCGAAATCGACGCGATCATCTGCTGGGACCTCGAACTACCCGCCCCACGTCGGTGGATAGTCCGATCGGTCGGACAAAATTACTCCCGCACCACAGCGTAATCAGGGGTGCACCTTAAAAACATCCGGAGGTGGGGGTAACTCCCCCTCGTTGCCCAGAGACAAAATACGCCAGTGGCGTCTGTACGACGAGCCGAAAGTAGGACAAATTCCAATCCAGAGAGGTCTTGCACTGTTGCGGTGCGGTTGTCTTCTTTCTCACCGTATTGGACCCTGCGAAATTAATTGGATACGATAGGCCCATGTTGATTTCAGGTTCCGTTTTCATGCGGCCGCTCACCAGCCGCTAAGGCGGTTTTCTCCCTCCCGCAGGTTAGAAACCGCTCCGGTCCTTTAGCCGGGCGGCCATTTGCCATGCCCGGCTTCGTTTCAACTCCACGGAGCACACCTGATGTCTACATACGGATACGGCCGTCACGAACATGGCCAGAATTTTCTCACAGACCACAAGATCATCAACTCCATCGTCGATCTTGTAAAACAATCCTCTGGCCCCATCATTGAGATCGGGCCAGGAAGCGGTGCCCTCACTCACCCGCTATCCCGCTTGGGGAGGCCAATAACGGCAGTTGAGGTAGACGCAAAACTAGCTGCCAAACTCACAAAAAAGACCGCCTCGGCGTCGGTCGAAGTGGTCCATGATGATTTCCTTAACTTCCCGTTACCCGCCACTCCCTGCGTCATTGTGGGAAACATTCCCTTTCACCTCACTACTGCCATTCTTCGAAAGTTGTTGCATGCGCCGGCATGGACTGACGCTGTACTCCTCATGCAGTGGGAAGTCGCTCGCCGCCGGGCCGGGGTAGGCGCAAGCACAATGATGACGGCTCAGTGGTCCCCATGGTTCACATTTCACCTTGGTTCCCGAGTACCAAGGTCTGCTTTCCGGCCACAGCCAAACGTTGACGGGGGGATCTTAGTGATCCGCCGGGTGGGTGACCCGAAGATCCCGATAGAGCAGCGCAAAGCCTTTCAGGCGATGGTGCACACCGTTTTCACCGCCCGGGGACGCGGGATAGGGGAAATTCTCCGAAGGGCAGGGTTGTTTTCATCACGTTCAGAGACACAATCATGGTTGCGCTCGCGAGGAATCGACCCCGCAACCCTACCTCCCAGATTGCGCACCAGCGACTGGATCGATCTCTTCCAGGTGACTGGTTTCTCTCCACCGCGCCATCGGCCCATTTCACAATCGGGAAGTAGTCAACGCCCTCCTCAACGGAAAAAACGAGGCCGGCGGCGGTAATCCCCCCACCACCAAAACCGAAATCCACCAGTAGTAGTGAACGACCCATGCTCGTCTACCGTGAGCCGCGTTATGACAGTGACGTGTTCTCGTCGGGCACAGTCATAGTTCCCGGCGTTGCCAGCGACAGGGTTCTACACCCGGCAGCGGGCCGATCAAAATCACCCGCACGGGGAACGACCCTGCTGGTGGTTTCGATTTTGATGAAAGCGAGGAGACATAGCCCCTCGCCAACTCCCCGTAGCTGGCGAACAGTAGCTCCTGGCGGTGGCGCTCGTTGGTGAGTTTGCGTGCCGCATCGAAAGCCTTATCGACTTCCTGGTCCAAGTTGTTGTGAGCCTTGAGCAGAATTGGGTCCATCGATAACGGGTTGTAGTGCTCCGCGAGTGACCGCCGGGGGTGCCGCTCGCGTGCCCGCAGCACCAACTGTCCAGCGTCGATGATTCGCTGCTGCGCCTTCTCATCTAGTTCACACAGAGCTGGTCCGCAGTTGTAGCTCCCGATGTACTCCGAAAAACGGAAAAAATAAATAGCGGGGATACATCAACCTTCCACTTTCCATTCTTCCGGCTCAGAGTATTGAGGGGTCTGGGACCGGGTCCGTAAACCCTTTATGTTTTCCGCGCACAGCGGTTTTTAGCGACGCGCCCTATAGGTTTTCCGCAGAACCTATATGTGTTTCTGTGCACCCCATATGTTGTCTGTTTTAGCGGTATTTCGTTGTTAATTCCGCACGCGCGCATCAAATGGTTAGTTATCGCCGACACTCCGTGGAGTTCAAGTTCAACGTAACCTAAGGCGCGCTAGTGTTAGTCGTATAACAACACGTGCTGCCATTTACCTTCGCATCTCGCTCGATACCCTGCTGTGGGGGTTACTCGTAGCGAAGCGAGCTGAGCATCCCGGTTTCCATGTGATAGGCGTTATGGCAGTGAAATGCCCACTCACCGGGGTTGTCAGCGATCAGGTCGGCGATCATGGTTTCACCGTGGCGGAGAAGGACGGTGTCCTTGCGTAGTCCGCCGCTGCCGGGCAGCGCCCACGTGTGGCCGTGGATGTGCATGGGGTGGGGCATCATGGTCCTGTTGCGCATGACCATCCGCAGGCGCTGGCCCTCCTGCACGGTCGCGGAGGAGGATTGGCCGTCGGTGAGAATGCTCCATTCATACGGCATCATCTGCCCGCCCAGGTCGATGCTGACTTCTCGGTCTGGTGTGTCCTCGGGTAGGAGTGCACGGTCTGCTGGCTTCAGGGAGGACAGGAGCAGTCCGGTGGACGACAACTCGGGGAAGTCGACATCGGGGTGGGGGGCCTGGCCGCCGGCGGTGCGGATGACGGCGAAGGCGCGGTCGTCCTTACCCACCGCCAAAGCCGTGAGCGGGAAGATGCCGTCGCCGAGGATGACCTCGACGTCGACACGCTCGCCCATCGACAGGTAGATCGATTCGGTCTCCCGGGGCTGGACGGGGAAGCCGTCGGTGTGGGTGACGGTCATGCGGTGACCACCGAGGGCCACCTTGAAGATGGTGTTACCGCCGGAGTTGATAAACCGCAGGTGGGCCTTTCCGCTCGGGCGAGCTTCGAAGGTCCGGTGAGCTTGTCGAGCTCATCGTCGGGAGTGCCCTGAATGCCATCGACCCAGTCGTCGAGCACGATGGTCCACTCAACGTCCTGGTCGTCAGCGTCTTGCGGGTCACGGATGATCAGTGGGGCGTGGAGGCCGCGATCAAGCTGCAGGCCGGTGTGGGAATGGTAGAAGTAGGTGCCACCGTGGGGGACTTCAGTGACACGGGAGACAGGCGCAGGTGAGGATCCTGCTGAGCCATCACGTCAGGCGCAGGTCTGTGACACAGGTGGCACCGTCGTCGGTGGTGGAAAACTCCGTGGTGGCGGTACGCCCCTGGTAGCTGACCTCAATCAGGCCGGTGACATCATCGGGAAGCCAGAAGCCGACAAACCCGTTGTCGAAGGTGGTTGTCGCCTCGTCCACCAGCACCTCACCGGTCGCCTCATCGGTGATCGTGACCTGGATATCCTCATTGTCGAGTTCCCCCTGGCAGGTCGTGAGGCTGTGGTAGAAGCAGTCGTGGGTGGAGGTGAGATAGGGTGCGATCGAGACATACGTCTGATTGTCGGGAAGATCAACCACGACTTCCTGATCATCGCTCGAGAGCAGCAGTTCATCGTTACGCACTGAGGCGATAAGATCCGTGGGACGCTCAGTGACCTTCTGCCGGTCGAGGTGATCAATGATCTCCACCGCGTCCATGTCGGCCAGGCCATGGGTAGTCAGGAATGTATCCTGGGACACCGTCTCGTCGGCGGTGGGTTCCGGGCCGGCGGCCGAACACCCCGTGAGGGTGAGGGCAAGAGTGGCGGCTGCGATCGCTGCTCGTTTCACGTCAATCTCCTTGGATCGTGGTAAGACCGTGAGAAGACACCGCCTCAAGGTCGATGTCATACCTTTATCTAGCACGGGTTCCTGACGGACTAGAAATCAAAAGCCCTGCTCACAGCCTTATAACAGGGCGAAAAGGGGGTGGATTCGGTGGGCTGGGTCACCACCGGGACACCACCCCACAGCCGTGGGCGATGTCCTTCTACCCGCCCCGGGTATGCGGTGCAGGCAGTGAAATCCCTGGTGGCGTCTGCTGAACCGACCAGGGGAGGCGATGCCGCCGGCCCGGGGTGGGGCACAGGGGTGACGGCAGTCGAAGGGTGATGTTTGAAGATTTGATGAAGATTGCCCCGCCGGGCACTGAGCGAGGGTGGTATTCCCCCCTGGCCGGAGCAATACTGGGGTCTATGGCTGACCGCACACCGACCACCGCCACGCCCCTGGGGCGGGTGCTGGTCGTCGATGATGAACAACCCCTGGCTCAGATGGTGGCCTCCTACCTCATCCGGGCCGGCTTCGATACCCGCCAGGCGCACACCGGCACCCAGGCCGTGGACGAGGCCCGTCGCTTTCCCCCGATGTTGTGGTGCTGGATCTGGGGCTGCCCGAACTCGACGGTCTGGAGGTATGCCGACGGATCCGCACCTTCTCGGACTGCTACATCCTCATGCTCACCGCGCGTGGCAGCGAGGACGACAAGATCAGCGCTTTGACCCTGGGGGCGGATGACTACATCACCAAACCTTTTAGCATCCGGGAACTGGTGACCCGGGTGCATGCGGTGTAGCGCCGCCCGCGCACCAGCACCACCCCACCGCAGGTGACCACCCCCTTGATCGTTGGTGACCTCATCCTTGACCCCGTTGCCCATCAGGTGCGGGTGGGGGAGAGGACCGTGGAGCTCACCCGCACGGAGTTCGAGCTGCTGGTTGCCCTGGCCCTGCGCCCCGGCCAGGCGCTGACCCGCCACGATCTGGTCACCGAGGTCTGGGACACCACCTGGGTCGGTGATGAACGCATCGTCGATGTCCACATCGGCAACTTGCGTCGCAAGCTCGGCACCGACACCCGGGGTCGGGGGTTTATCGACACCGTGCGTGGCGTGGGCTACCGGGTGGGGCAGGCATGAATCACGGACCCGGCCTGACCTTCCGCTTCCTGGTCGCCCAGGTGTTGGTCGTGGTGATTAGCCTGCTGGTGGCCGCGGCCGTGGCCACGACGGTGGGCCCGACCCTGTTCCATGATCATATGTTGATGGCCGGCCGGGAGGACCCCTCGCTGGAGCTATTCCATGCCGAGCAGGCCCCGAGGTCGCCACCCTGGCGCATGCCTTCAACACCATGGCCGACCGGCTGGAACACACCGAACAGGTCCGCCGCCAGATGCTCTCTGATCTGGCCCACGAAATGGGCACCCCCTTATCGGTGCTCACGGTCTACCTCGATGGTCTCCAGGACGGGGTCGTGGACCGGCAACGCTTCGGCCAGGTGATGAGCAATCTCCTGTCGAACGCGCTACGGCACACCCCGGCCGGCGGGCAGGTCCGGATCAGCGTCCACCGCCAGGGGGCGTCCACCGCGCTCATCCACGTCGCCGATGACGGCGAGGGCATCCCACCTGGCCAGCTCGGACACATCTTCGAACGCTTCTACCGGGGGGGATGCCGCCCGCAGCCGGGACAACGGCGGGTCCGGTATCGGTCTGACCGTCTCCAGGGCATTGATCGAGGCCCACGGCGGCACTCTCACTGCTACCTCCCCCGGACCCGGTCGCGGAGCGGTGTTTGCCCTCCGCCTCCCGCTGTCCGCTCCCGACAGTGAGGGGGCTGCTCGGTGACCACACCCTGCCCCGCCTTAGGGTCGTGCCCTCCACCCCTTGAAAATATACCCCGGGGGGGTATATGCTAGAGAGCGGAATTGCCGCACGCCACCGAACCGAAGGAGCTTTCCCATGATCACCTCCCCGCCCCGCCTCTTGCCGATGGCCTCCCGCGGCTGCAGCTGTTGCGGACCCGCCTCAGATGCCGACATCGCCTCCATCCCTGCCGCCAGCGACTCGTCAGCAGGAGGGGCCTCCCCTAGCTACCAGGTCACTGGCCTGACCTGCGGGCACTGCGCGAAAAGCGTGACCCAGGCCCTTCAGGACCTCCCCCAGGTTGACGACGTCCAGGTTGATCTCGCTGCTGGTGGTGTTTCCACCGTCACGGTCACCGGTGTCGTACCTCCGGAGATGGTTCGCCGGGCCATCGAGGAGGCCGGCTACACCGTCTTATCCTGATCAGTTTTACCCATCATCTCGACCCCGACCGGGGTGAGCGGAAGGAACGTCATGAGTACTCCCCACCATTCCGGTGATCACCATGGTGATCACCCCGCTCCGGAAACAGACCACACCCACCACCCGGATCATGCCAGGCACGAACACCACGCAGATGCCGACACCCACGGCCAGGCGATGCCCCACGATCACCCGCACTCCGCCCTGGATCAAGACCACCACGTTCATGGTCACGGCGAACACGCCGGACACAGCACCGCAATGTTTCGGGACCGCTTCTGGTGGTCGCTGATCCTGTCCATTCCTGTCGTTATTTTCAGCCCCATGGTCGCCCACCTGCTCGGCTACCACCTCCCGGCATTCCCCGGATCCACTTGGATCCCCCCGGTGCTGGGCACGATCATCTTCGTCTACGGCGGAACGCCTTTCCTCAAGGGCGGATGGAAAGAACTGAAATCCCGCCAACCCGGGATGATGCTCCTGATCGCCATGGCCATCACTGTGGCGTTTGTTGCCTCCTGGGTCACCACTCTGGGGCTGGGCGGTTTTGAGCTGGACTTCTGGTGGGAGCTGGCTCTGCTGGTGACCATCATGTTGCTGGGCCACTGGCTGGAGATGAGCGCTCTCGGGGCCGCGTCCTCCGCGCTTGACGCGCTGGCTGCCCTGCTGCCGGATGAGGCCGAGAAAGTCATCGACGGGACCACCCGCACCGTGGCCATCTCCGAGCTGGTCGTCGACGACGTCGTGCTGGTGAGGGCCGGTGCCCGGGTGCCGGCCGATGGAACCATCCTCGACGGAGCCGCCGAATTCGATGAGGCGATGATCACCGGCGAATCCCGTCCCGTCTTCCGCGACACCGGTGACAAGGTGGTCGCCGGTACCGTGGCCACCGACAACACCGTCCGCATCCGGGTGGAGGCTACCGGCGGGGACACCGCCCTGGCCGGGATCCAACGCATGGTTGCCGATGCCCAGGAGTCCTCCTCCCGGGCCCAGGCCCTGGCGGATCGGGCGGCGGCGTTGTTGTTCTGGTTCGCGCTGATCTCCGCTCTGATCACCGCGGTGGTGTGGACCATCATCGGCAGCCCGGACGATGCCGTGGTGCGCACGGTCACGGTGCTGGTCATCGCTTGTCCGCACGCCCTGGGCCTGGCGATTCCGCTGGTCATTGCGATCTCCAGCGAGCGGGCCGCGAAAGCCGGGGTGCTCATCAAGGACCGAATGACGCTCGAGCGGATGCGCACCATCGACGTGGTGCTCTTCGACAAAACCGGCACCCTGACCGAGGGTGCGCACGCGGTCACCGGTGTCGCGGCAGCTGTCGGCGTCACCGAGGGCGAGTTGCTGGCCCTGGCCGCCGCCGCGGAGGCCGACAGCGAGCACCCCGTGGCCCGCGCCATCGTGGAGGCCGCGGCCGCCCACCCCGAGGCCTCCCGTCGGCGAATCCGTGCAACTGGTTTCAGCGCCGCCTCCGGTCGAGGGGTCCGGGCCACTGTCGATGGCGCTGAGATCCTCGTGGGCGGGCCGAACATGCTGCGCGAGTTCAACCTCACCATCCCGGCCGAGCTCACCGACACCACCAGCGCCTGGACCGGGCGTGGGGCTGGTGTGCTCCATATTGTCCGCGACGGTCAGATCATCGGTGCGGTGGCCGTCGAGGACAAGATCCGCCCCGAATCCCACGCCGCCGTGAAAGCCTTGCAGGACCGCGGGGTGAAAGTTGCAATGATCACCGGCGACGCCCAGCAGGTGGCCCACGCGGTCGGTCAGGTCTTAGGCATTGATGAGGTCTTCGCCGAGGTCCTGCCACAGGACAAAGACACCAAGGTCACGCAGTTGCAGGACCGAGGTTTGAGCGTGGCCATGGTCGGCGACGGTGTCAATGACGCACCCGCTCTGACCCGCGCGGAGGTCGGTATCGCCATCGGTGCCGGCACGGATGTGGCCATGGAATCTGCCGGGGTGGTCCTAGCCAGTGATGACCCGCGGGCAGTGCTGTCGATGATTGAGCTGTCCCAGGCCAGCTACCGCAAGATGATCCAGAACCTGATCTGGGCCTCTGGCTACAACATCCTCGCCGTGCCGCTGGCCGCCGGAGTGCTCGCCTCGATCGGGTTCGTGCTGTCCCCGGCCGTGGGCGCGATCTTGATGTCTGCCTCGACCATCGTGGTGGCCCTGAACGCCCAACTGTTGCGCCGCATTGATCTGGATCCGGCTCACCTGGCTCCGACCGAGTCGAAGGAGGAACACACCACGCCCACTCCGGCATCCACCGCCGTCCACTGATCCACTACTTCTCTCCACTGCCCCCATATGACCCTGAAAAGCTCCACGATGAAGCGCACCCTTGTTCTTTCCGCTCTCGCCGTGGCCTCCACCCTGGCGCTGGCCGCCTGCGGTGAGGCCACCGAGTCACGCAACACCGACGCCACCACCTCGGCCACCAGCACTGCGACGACTACCGCTGAGACGACCGAGACCACCACGGCGACGACTGAGGCGGACAGGGAGATCTCCGCCGATCACAACGACGCGGACATCATGTTTGCCCAGATGATGATCCCCCATCACCAGCAGGCCGTGGAGATGAGTGAAATCCTCCTGGCCAAGGACGATATCCCGGCCGAGGTCATCGAGTTCGCCCAGGGTGTTATCGATGCCCAGGGCCCGGAGATCGACCGGATGAATTACATGCTCGAGACCTAGGAAGAAGATCCGGTCACCGGTGATATGGGTGAGATGGACCATGGCGGGATGAGTGGAATGATGAGCGAGGAGGACATGACAGCCCTCGAGGACGCCAAGGGCACCGAGGCTGCCCGGCTCTACCTTGAGCAGATGACCGCCCACCATGAGGGTGCGGTCGATATGGCCCGCGATGAGGTCACTGATGGCCAGAACCCGCAGGCCATCGCTTTGGCTGAGCAGGTCATTGAAGATCAGGAGGCCGAGATCGCCCAGATGCAGCAGATGCTCACTGACCTATGACAGGTCCCCGTCTTTTTCTGATCCCGAGGACAGGAATCTGAAAAAGAGGGATAACCGTGACGATTGCCACCTGCTGCGGGCGATGGGTCGTTATCACCGCAGCGGGTGCACCGGGATGGATGTTTCTTCTCCCTCTGGTCGCACCACTGAGGAAAGGGGAAAGCTCCTGTGTCCAGACCCTTGGAGGACTACGCATTATTGTCCGATACTCACATGGCCGCCCTGGTTTGCCGGCAGGGCAGCATTAATGTTGGGGTGGGGGCGTTCCCCGAGTAGTGGACACGGCGTTGGTGTCAGTTAGGCAACGAGGCCTGCGGTAGCAGCCGTCGTCGCGGTCTCGAAGGCCGTACTGTGATCCTAGCTATCGCTTTTTACTTCTTGTATCTACTCAATCTCTAGCAGCTTCTGCTGTATGTCCATAGGGTAAGGGTATTTAGCAACGACACGTCGTGGACTTCCGGTTTAACGTGTAGCGTTATTGACGCTTTGCGTTATAAACTGACTTCGTGATCAGATCTTTCGGTGACCGTGACACGGAGCTTGTGTGGTTGCGTGAAGCGGCGCCTCGGATAGATCCGCGGATTCATAAGTCCGCGAACAGGAAGCTACATCTGCTCGATGCTGCGGTGTCTCTTAACTCGCTTCGCGTTCCGCCGGGGAACCGGCTTGAAGCGTTGAAGGGTGACCGTAAGGGTCAGTACAGCATTCGTATCAACAGTCAGTGGCGGATCTGCTTCGTGTGGACCGAGGCTGGCCCGGAGAATGTGATCATCGAGGACTATCACTGAGGAGCATTATGACTGAGAAGCTTTACGCTCCGATTCACCCTGGCGAGGTTCTGAAGGAGGACTTCATTGAGGGCTTCGGGATCACGCAGCATAAGCTCGCTGTGTCTATCGATGTTCCTCCGAGACGGATCAACGAGATCGTGCACGGCAAGCGCGCCATCACTGCTGATACGGCATTGCGTCTGGGGCGTTATTTCGGAGTGGAACCGCAGTTCTGGCTCAATCTTCAGAGCCGTTATGAGCTTGAGATGGCGCAGGAGCGTGTGGCCGATCAGATAACTAAGATCACGCCCCTGCAAGTCGCGTGATCAAGCCGATCCACCCAGGAGAGATCCTGATGGAGGACTTCATCCAAGGTTTCGGGATCACGCAGCATAAGGTCGCTGTGTCTATCGGTGTTCCTCCGAGGCGGATCAACGAGATCGTGCATGACAAGCGAGGTATCACTGCAGATATGGCGATACGGCTGGCGCGGTATTTCGGGACGTCCGAGGAGTTCTGGATGAATCTGCAGTCGAACTACGAGCTACGGTGGCAGCGTCGCGCGTTGAAGAACACGGTTGAAGCTATTTCGCCGCTACAAGTGGCCTGACCAACCGAACGGTGCTACGCCCCGATGGTACCTCGAGCGTGGTAGCTGACCTTGGTTCAGTTCTGGTTTGATCCCGTGTTTTGTGGCGCTTGAGCGAACTTCCATTTAGACGGCATTCCGTAAAGCTTCTCGGATTGCCTGGGACCTCGACCATCCGTGAGTGGCCGCGTATTTATCCAGGTCTGAAATTTCGCTGGGTGAAAGCCGAATGGAGATCACTTTAGCCGCATTTTCGTGGCGAGGTTTCCTGCCTCGACGGCGTAGTGTCTCCACATCGTAGCCGTCCTCGGCTTCCGCTACCCACTCATCGATTTGTTCTTCGCTAACCTGTTGCCCATTAATCGTCCTCATATCCTTAATCGTAATACGGAATTGAATGCGCCGGCTAGAGAGACGTCGCTTCTTCAGTATCAGTCGCCTCGCTTCTATCTTTCCGAGGCGTACCATTCAGATCATCATTGTTGATATCATAAGGGGGTGGTGCTGATGCCGTCCATTGTCGTGCGAGGTCTTGATGATCATGTGAAGGCACAAATCGCGGCTCAGGCGAAGGCGAACGGGCAGTCCATGGATGGCGAGGTGCGCGCTATCCTAACGAAGGCGGCCCGACGGCCGCACATAGGCGCGGTTCTTCTGAATGTGGCGCAGGATCGCGGTGGGGTCAAGGGGCTGCCGATTCCGACGCGCGACGATGTAGCACGGGTGGCGAACTTCGAATGATCGTCCTCGACACCAGCGGCAAACTCGTAGACCTGTGGAAGGTGGAAGTGTGAAGCGTCATTCGATCGAGATCATCGCCCACCAAGAGCTCCCTGAAGCCGATCTGCGTGGGCTTCGGCAACTCTTCGACAGCGAATATCTCGAGGAGTTCGGGGAGTGGGATCCACAGCAGCCCTACGGCTATGCGCCACATGATGTCCACATCATGGCGTGGAACGAAGGTCGCGTCATCGGCCACGTGGGATGGGCGCGCCGCGAGATCGCTGTCGGCACCCAGATCCTCGCGATCGCGGGAGTCGGCGGTGTTCTGATCTCCGCTGACGCACGAGGGACGCGTCTCGGGAGCGAACTCATGAGCTGGGCAGCGCAGTCGATGCGCGATGGCGGCCGCGTCGCGTTCGGTTACTTGGGGTGTCGAGAGCAGGTCGTCCCGTTCTACGCGTCATGCGGGTGGAAAAAGATCCGTGCGCGCGAGAGGTCGGTCGGGTGTGATGGCGAACCCGTCGAGCAAGAGCCAGGCCCGCCGATCCTTGTCCTGCCCATCGCCCCATTCGAGATGTGGCCCGATGGAGACATCGACCTGCGCGGGCGGGCTTGGTAGCCGCTGACTGCAGGTGGTTCTCAGTGCCGGAGCACGGTGGACTTCCGGTTTAACGTGTAGTTGCTGGAGGCAAGAGATGAACTGTGGTTCTTAGTGCCATCGACCGGAGTCACATAACAAGTTTTGCGGCGTGTGTGGCCTTCCTGCGTCAGGTAGGTCAGGTAATACGGCGAACAAGGGAGGAGAGCAGGTTTACAGCTGCCTGTATCAAGCGGAGCACGATGTCGTAGTCAACCCGACGCCAGACGCTCCGCCGTCGCTGGGTTCCAGCTGTTCGGGGGGCCGTAGTGCCTCATGTCAAGTTGATCG
>NZ_KV789391.1:0-3357 GCF_001807575.1 Arthrobacter sp. HMSC08H08 | reverse complement strand
TTTTTGTGGGGTGTGGTTGTCCGCTTTGTAGCATCTGTTTTTATGTTTTTTGCGGAGAGTTTGATCCTGGCTCAGGATGAACGCTGGCGGCGTGCTTAACACATGCAAGTCGAACGCTGAAGCCTGGTGCTTGCACTGGGTGGATGAGTGGCGAACGGGTGAGTAACACGTGAGTAACCTGCCCTTGACTTCGGGATAAGCCCGGGAAACTGGGTCTAATACTGGATATGACTCCTTACCGCATGGTGGGGGGTGGAAAGATTTATCGGTTGGGGATGGACTCGCGGCCTATCAGTTTGTTGGTGGGGTAATGGCCTACCAAGACGACGACGGGTAGCCGGCCTGAGAGGGTGACCGGCCACACTGGGACTGAGACACGGCCCAGACTCCTACGGGAGGCAGCAGTGGGGAATATTGCACAATGGGCGCAAGCCTGATGCAGCGACGCCGCGTGAGGGATGACGGCCTTCGGGTTGTAAACCTCTTTCAGTAGGGAAGCAGCCCTTTGGGGTGACGGTACCTGCAGAAGAAGCGCCGGCTAACTACGTGCCAGCAGCCGCGGTAATACGTAGGGCGCAAGCGTTATCCGGAATTATTGGGCGTAAAGAGCTCGTAGGCGGTTTGTCGCGTCTGCTGTGAAAGCCCGGGGCTTAACTCCGGGTGTGCAGTGGGTACGGGCAGGCTAGAGTGCAGTAGGGGAGACTGGAATTCCTGGTGTAGCGGTGGAATGCGCAGATATCAGGAGGAACACCGATGGCGAAGGCAGGTCTCTGGGCTGTTACTGACGCTGAGGAGCGAAAGCATGGGGAGCAAACAGGATTAGATACCCTGGTAGTCCATGCCGTAAACGTTGGGCACTAGGTGTGGGGGACATTCCACGTTTTCCGCGCCGTAGCTAACGCATTAAGTGCCCCGCCTGGGGAGTACGGCCGCAAGGCTAAAACTCAAAGGAATTGACGGGGGCCCGCACAAGCGGCGGAGCATGCGGATTAATTCGATGCAACGCGAAGAACCTTACCAAGGCTTGACATGGACCGGATCGGCGCAGAGATGTGTTTTCCCCTCGGGGCTGGTTCACAGGTGGTGCATGGTTGTCGTCAGCTCGTGTCGTGAGATGTTGGGTTAAGTCCCGCAACGAGCGCAACCCTCGTTCTATGTTGCCAGCACGTGATGGTGGGGACTCATGGGAGACTGCCGGGGTCAACTCGGAGGAAGGTGGGGATGACGTCAAATCATCATGCCCCTTATGTCTTGGGCTTCACGCATGCTACAATGGCCGGTACAATGGGTTGCGATACTGTGAGGTGGAGCTAATCCCAAAAAGCCGGTCTCAGTTCGGATTGGGGTCTGCAACTCGACCCCATGAAGTCGGAGTCGCTAGTAATCGCAGATCAGCAACGCTGCGGTGAATACGTTCCCGGGCCTTGTACACACCGCCCGTCAAGTCACGAAAGTTGGTAACACCCGAAGCCGGTGGCCTAACCCTTGTGGGGGGAGCCGTCGAAGGTGGGACTGGCGATTGGGACTAAGTCGTAACAAGGTAGCCGTACCGGAAGGTGCGGCTGGATCACCTCCTTTCTAAGGAGCACTCAACACCACAACCACACACTGGTTTGTGTTGGTTTGGTGGTGTCAGAGAATAGATGGTGCTGCTGTCACGGGTGTTGACAGGTGCCATGCTCATGGGTGGAATATCAACAAAACCACGCACTCCCTCTTGGGGGTGTGTGGGTCTTGGTGCATTGTTGGGTCCTGGAGCAACAAACCACCAGGTACGCAGCGGGCATATTTTGTGTTCGTGTGTTTGGTGTGGTTGTTTCTCTAGTGTGTCCCCGACCTAATACAACACGCTACTGTGTGCGCTGGTTCTTTGACTGGTGTTTCTGGTGTGGTTGGTGGGCGTGGGGTTGTTGTTTGGTTACTGCATAGTGGACGCGAGCATCTTGTGAGGATGACACCCCTAGTGGGTGTTGTTTTCATGTATGTGATTTTCTCAACCCAACACAATCAGCCCGGCCTTTTCTTTTTGGTTGGTTTGTTGGTTGTGTGGGTTGTGTTTGTTGCTCATGAATCAATGGTTTGCATATGTGTGTGTAAGTTGTTGAGAGCGTATGGTGGATGCCTTGGCATCAGGAGCCGATGAAGGACGTGGGAATCTGCGATAAGCCTGGGGGAGTTGATAACCGGACGGTGATCCCAGGATGTCCGAATGGGGGAACCCCGCATGCTGTGAGGTGTGTGACCTGACACTGAATATATAGGTGTTATGGGGGGAACGAGGGGAAGTGAAACATCTCAGTACCCTTAGGAAGAGAAAACAATAGTGATTCCGTTAGTAGTGGCGAGCGAACGCGGATGGGGCTAAACCTGTATCGTGTGATACCCGGCAGGGGTTGCGGTGCGGGGGTTGTGGGTGTATGTGTCCAGTTACTGCCGTGGCTGGCTGGTGAGGTGCGGGCGTGGAGACGAAGCAGTGTGAGTGCTGCACCGTAGAGGGTGTGAGTCCCGTAGTCGTATTATGTTCCGCCGCTAGATCGTATGACCCGAGTAGCACGGGGCTCGTGGAATCTCGTGTGAATCTGCCAGGACCACCTGGTAAGCCTGAATACTACCTGATGACCGATAGCGGATCAGTACCGTGAGGGAATGGTGAAAAGTACCCCGGGAGGGGAGTGAAATAGTGCCTGAAACCATGCGCTTACAAACCGTCAAAGCCCTTTTTTGTGGGGTGATGGCGTGCCTTTTGAAGAATGAGCCTGCGAGTTAGTGCTGTGTCGCGAGGTTAACCCGTGTGGGGTAGTCGTAGCGAAAGCGAGTCTGAATAGGGCGTTGTAGTGGCACGGTCTAGACCCGAAGCGGGGTGATCTACCCATGGCCAGGTTGAAGCGTGTGTAAGAGCACGTGGAGGACCGAACCCACCTAGGTTGAAAACTGGGGGGATGAGCTGTGGGTAGGGGTGAAAGGCCAATCAAACTCCGTGATAGCTGGTTCTCCCCGAAATGCATTTAGGTGCAGCGTTACGTGTTTCTTTACCGTGGTAGAGCTACTGGATGGCTGATGGGCCCTACAAGGTTACTGACGTCAACCAAACTCCGAATGCGGTGAAGTGAGAGCGTAGCAGTGAGACTGTGAGGGATAAGCTTCATGAGTCGAGAGGGAAACAGCCCAGAACATCAGCTAAGGCCCCTAAGCGTGTGCTAAGTGGGAAAGGATGTGGAGTTGCTGAGACAACCAGGAGGTTGGCTTAGAAGCAGCCACCCTTGAAAGAGTGCGTAATAGCTCACTGGTCAAGTGATTCCGCGCCGACAATGTAGCGGGGCTCAAGTACACCGCCGAAGCTGTGTCACTCCATACTTT
>NZ_KV789390.1:0-1922 GCF_001807575.1 Arthrobacter sp. HMSC08H08 | reverse complement strand
TTTGTGTGGGGTGGGTAGGGGAGCGTCGGGCATGTGGTGAAGCCTGGGTGGAAACCATCAGGTGGAGCGTGTTCGAGTGAGAATGCAGGCATGAGTAGCGAATGGCGGGTGAGAAACCCGTCCGCCGAATGATCAAGGGTTCCAGGGTCAAGTTTTTCTTCCCTGGGTGAGTCGGGACCTAAGGCGAGGCCGACAGGCGTAGTCGATGGACAACGGGTTGATATTCCCGTACCGGCGAAGAACCGTCCATATCGAAGCGATGATGCTAACCACCCCAACCACACCAGACCAGCCACTTTGTGGCTAGATGGTGTGTGCGGCGTGGGACCCGATTCGTGGAGGTAAACGTAGTAACAGGTGTGACGCAGAGAGGTAGCCGGGCCAGGCAATGGAATCGACCTGGTCTAAGAGTGTAGGCCGGTGTATAGGCAAATCCGTACACCATAATGGCTGAGACTTGATGGGCGCCCACTATGGGTGGGTGATCCGGTGATCCTGTACTGCCGAGAAAAGCATCGACGTGAGGTTCTAGCTGCCCGTACCCGAAACCGACACAGGTGATCTGGTAGAGAATACCGAGGCGATCGAGAGAATCATGGTTAAGGAACTCGGCAAAATGCCCCCGTAACTTCGGAAGAAGGGGGGCCTGCCTCGTGACCCCCACATGCTGGGGTGAGCGGGTGTGGGCCGCAGAGACCAGAGGGAAGCGACTGTTTACTAAAAACACAGGTCCGTGCGAAGTCGCAAGACGATGTATACGGACTGACTCCTGCCCGGTGCTGGAAGGTTAAGAGGACCTGTTAGAACATTCGTGTTCGAAGCGGAGAATTTAAGCCCCAGTAAACGGCGGTGGTAACTATAACCATCCTAAGGTAGCGAAATTCCTTGTCGGGTAAGTTCCGACCTGCACGAATGGAGCAACGACTTCCCTGCTGTCTCAACCATGAACTCGGCGAAATTGCAGTACGAGTAAAGATGCTCGTTACGCGCAGAAGGACGGAAAGACCCCGTGACCTTTACTATAGTTTGGTATTGGTGTTCGGTGCGGTTTGTGTAGGATAGGTGGGAGACTGTGAAGCGGCCACGCCAGTGGTTGTGGAGTCATTGTTGAAATACCACTCTGACCGTATCGGATGTCTAACCTCGGCCCGTGATCCGGGTCAGGGACAGTGCCTGATGGGTAGTTTAACTGGGGCGGTTGCCTCCTAAATGGTAACGGAGGCGCCCAAAGGTTCCCTCAGCCTGGTTGGCAATCAGGTGTCGAGTGTAAGTGCACAAGGGAGCTTGACTGCGAGACTGACAGGTCAAGCAGGGACGAAAGTCGGGACTAGTGATCCGGCAGTGGCTTGTGGAAGCGCTGTCGCTCAACGGATAAAAGGTACCTCGGGGATAACAGGCTGATCTTGCCCAAGAGTCCATATCGACGGCATGGTTTGGCACCTCGATGTCGGCTCGTCGCATCCTGGGGCTGGAGTCGGTCCCAAGGGTTGGGCTGTTCGCCCATTAAAGCGGCACGCGAGCTGGGTTTAGAACGTCGTGAGACAGTTCGGTCCCTATCCTCTGCGCGCGTAGGAAATGTGAGAAGGGCTGTCCCTAGTACGAGAGGACCGGGACGGACGAACCTCTGGTATGTCAGTTGTACCGCCAGGTGCACCGCTGATTAGCTACGTTCGGGAAGGATAACCGCTGAAAGCATCTAAGCGGGAAGCCTGCTTCAAGATAACATTTCCAACCAAACTTGTTTGGGAGAGGCCCCCAGCTAGACCACTGGGTTGATAGGCAGGAAGTGTACGCACGGACCATAGACGTGTTCAGCTGACCTGTACTAATAGGCCGATCACTTACACACAACACCAACATCCTCACTATTGAGGGGTTCGCGTCCACTAAGCGGTCACCACACCACAAACCCACCCCCACAA
>NZ_KV789389.1:0-512 GCF_001807575.1 Arthrobacter sp. HMSC08H08 | reverse complement strand
TCGCTTAAGGCCCTTGCACTGGGTACACGTGTGGTGGCTTTGCGGTAGCCACGTGAAGTAATGAATCCACGATCTGCTTGTTTGAGGACTCGGCAGATGGCCTCGACCCCAAACTGATCCTTGTATGCGTCGATGTAGGAGATCATTTGGTCGTGGGTCGGTCGAGTTCCGCTGCGAAAAAAGCCGAAGCAGTCTTAAGAATCCCGTTTGCTCGTTTCAGCTCGCGGTTTTCGCGGCGCAGACGCTTGAGCTCTTCTTCCATCGTTTCGCCGCCAGACGCGCCAGAGTCATCGCGTACTGAAGCGCTGTCACGGTACCAAGCCCGCAACGTATGGTGAGACACTCCAAGCAGCTCACCAACCTCCGTGTAGGCGCGTTGCAGTGAGCAGGACTCCAGGCGGACCATTTCGATGATCTGATGGACCGCCTTCTCCTTGAACTCGACGGAATACTTTCTAGGCATAGTTCAATCCTTCCTTAGCTGAGGTAGGAACTAAACCCAGGACGCTTCA
>NZ_KV789388.1:91506-114307 GCF_001807575.1 Arthrobacter sp. HMSC08H08 | reverse complement strand
GGTCACCACACCACAAACCCACCCCCACACACAGCACCACAACTGCTGTCGTGAAAGGGGGCGAGGCGACACACCGATAACCACATACAGACACCACACACGTACACGTAACAGATTTCCCGCAACCCGGTACGGGTTGATGGGTGAGAGAGTTACGGCGGTTATAGCGTGGGGGAAACGCCCGGTCCCATCCCGAACCCGGAAGCTAAGCCCCACAGCGCCGATGGTACTGCAACCGGGAGGTTGTGGGAGAGTAGGACACCGCCGAACACACTATAGAAAGGATGTTGGTCCCGAAGCTCCCAACCCCCACACACAGGGGGTTCGGTCGCAGCATCGGGACCAACACCTGTATAAAACACAAACACAACACACATCGATCTTCGATTTCACAGTGTCGTGTGTCTTAACGGTAAGTGCGGCCCCTGCTTACAACAAGGCCGCACTTACCGTTTGCGCCGCGTCCTATATCAGCTGCAACGTAGATGATTCATTAGAACGGGAACTGGTCCGTCCCTTCCGAGACACTGACCCAGTGATCGGTAGTGAACTCTTCGATGGCCCACTCGCCGTTGAAACGCCCAAGACCCGAGTTCTTCTCCCCGCCAAACATCACGTGTGCTTCATCGTTGACGGTGATGTCATTGACGTGGGTCATCCCGGCCTTCACTTCGCGAGCGAAACGCATACCGCGACTCAGGTCTTGTGTGTACACAGCCGACGACAAACCGAACTCGGTGTCGTTCGCGAGTTCGAGCGCGTGGGCCTCATCGTTGGCCTTGATGATCCCGACAACCGGGCCGAAGATCTCCTCACGGAACAGCTCCATCTCCGGGGTCACATCAGCGAATACGTGCGGAGCGATCAAACGCCCCTCAATAGGGCCAGCCAGAACCTCACGCGCGCCTTCTTCGCGAGCCTGTTCGATCTTGGCAGTCACAGACTTCAGCTGACTGTCGTTGATCACCGGGCCAACGATGGTGTTGTCATCCATCTGATCGCCATAAGCGATGGATGCGGCGCGCTTAGCGTATGCATCAACGAATTCGTCATAGAGCGGGGCCTGGACAATGATGCGGTTGACTGACATGCAGATCTGTCCCTGGTGAAGGAACTTACCCATGATCGCAGCGCCAACAGCCTTATCCAGGTCCGCATCGTCGAGGACAACGAACGGAGCGTTACCGCCCAGCTCGAGCGCGACCTTCTTGATATGTTCACCGCCAACCGCCGTACGGCCCACGCCCTTACCCACCGGGGTGGAACCCGTGAAAGAGATCAGACGCGGGGTAGGGTGCTCCACGAAGTAATCGCCAATCTCCGAACCAGCACCAACAACAACATTGAGCACGCCTGCTGGCAATCCAGCCGCCTCGAAAATCTTGGCCAGCAGGAGACCGCCGGTCAGCGGTGTGTCAGATGCCGGCTTGAGAACCACCGCGTTACCGCAACCCAATGCTGGCGCGACCGAACGCATCGACAGCGTGAACGGGAAGTTCCACGGGCTAATGACACCCACCACACCCAGCGGTTCACGGAAAACGTAGTTAGTTTTGCCAGGGGTGTTGGACGGCAGGATCTGCCCAGTGATGCGGGTCGGGAAAGTAGCGGCCTCGCGCAGCGAGCCGACAGCCAAGCCGGCCTCGACCGTCGCCTTGAGCGCACTCGAGCCGGACTCCGCGCGGATCAATTCGATGATCGCGCCCTGATTCTCCTCGATCCAATCCGCGGCCCTGTTGAGGACCGCGCCGCGTTCCTTGGGCGGGAGAGCGGCCCACTCGCGTTGGGCATCTGCCGCTGCCTCGTAGGCGGCATCGACGTCTTCTTGGGAAGCCTGACGGATGGTCGCGATCGGTTCGTCATTGAACGGGTTCACGGTAGTGGCAGAACCCTGGGATGTTCCAGCGCGCCAACCACCGATGTAGAGGTCTTCAGAGATCAGATCAGCGTATGAGGACTGAGCTGCAGACATGTCTATTCCTTTCGTTTGGAAGTACTAAGAGACTACTGGTCAGCGGTCGAGACCTTCAGGACAGCCTTGATGGTGCCGCCCTCATGGGCATCGGCGATCGCCTGGTCGAGCTCGTCGAAACCATAGAAAGACACGAGCCGGTCGAACGGGAAGCGCCCTTGACGGTAGAGGTCGATCAGCGCAGGGATCAGCGTGCGGCTGTTGGACGAGCCGCCGAGCGTGCCCACCACTGTCTTACCGAACAAGGTGCGCATGTGGTCCATGGAGAACCGTGCCTCTGCAGGCGCACCGCCCACCAGGATGAACGTGCCCATCTGGCCCACCGCATCGGCGGCTTGTTCTATGACTTTGATGCTGCCGGTCAAAAGGACATGGGACACATGTGTTGAAACGGGCGGTATCAACAGACTATTTGGATAGAAAGAAAAGTGTGATTGGCGGGCTTTCCCTCGAAGTCGTCGCTAAAATGGTCAGAGGCGCTTGAGGCACGAGCGCGGCACAATCACAAAGAGGGAAACGTGGCAGACGAGCAGAAACGTCGCTCCCCACGCGGAGCAGGCCAAGAACATGGCAAGAACCACCACAACCGTGGCGGGCACAAACGTGGACACGGTGCCTCACCACGTGGAGAACGTAGTCGTGACGACTGGAAGCGCGGCGAGCGTGGTGGCCGCGACGAGCGTGGCGGGCGTCCTGACCGGCGACGCGGTGAGCGCCGTAACGATCGGCAGCGTAACGACCGCCAGCATAATGAGCGCAACCGCCCGCAGGGACGCCGTGGCGGCGACATTCGTGCGGCGAACCGTCCAGACCGCGAACGCTCACCAGAAATCGATCCGAGCGTAACCGGTAACGAACTCGATAAAGAAACGCTCCGCGAACTCCGTTTCCTCGACGAAAAGCACCGTCCATGGGTAGCGAAGCACCTCGTTATGGCCGGCGCACTGATCGATGTTGACCCTGAACTCGCCTTCGCGCACGCAGAAGCGGCATCGCGTCGTGGTGGCCGAGTTGCCCTCGTTCGCGAAGCTGTAGGGCTGACCGCGTATGCGGCCGGCAAGTACAGCGAAGCACTCCGTGAACTGCGTACCCACCGCCGCATTTCTGGCGTCCACGACCACATCGCCACGATTGCTGACTGCGAGCGTGCCGTAGGTCGCGTTGAGAAAGCCCTTGAAACGCTACGCTCCGAAGAAGCTAAGGCGCTCAAGGGCCAGCCGCGTGCCGAAGCAGCGATGGTCGAAGCTGGGATCCTCCTCGACGCCAACAAGAACGAAGAAGCCGTCAAGGCTCTGCAGATTCCAACGCTCGACAGGAACCGTGCGTTCATCTTCAGCCCACGCCTCTTTGAGCTGTACGCAGACGCACTCGAAGCCACCGGGCAAGCCGAAGAAGCGGCTACTTGGCGTGCGCGCATCCCCGTTGCGATGGAGGCGCTGGGACTCAACGATGTTGAACCAGAGATCGTAGACCTCGTGGAAGACGATGAAGACTCGGACGAGGACGAGGCCAAAGAGACCGAGGCCAAGGATGGCGCCACCAACGATGCGGAACCTAATCCATCGGGCGAAGGCGCAGCTGACGTCGAAACCAGCGGCGAGGCCAGCGCGGAATGACCGGCGCCACGCATCAGGACGCGTCCCTGCTAGACATGCATGACGCCTTGCTGTGCGACCTTGACGGGGTTGTATATGCAGGCCCGGACGCAGTTTCGCACGCGGTCGAAGCGCTGGTCGCGGCGCAGGAGGCCGGTGTTCGCGTTGCCTACTGCACCAATAACGCATCCCGCACCCCGGAAGAGGTCGCCGAACACATCAGCTCGCTGGGCATCCCGACCATGCCCGAGCAGGTCTTCGGTTCCTCGCGAGCCGCTGCGGAACATGCACGGCAGACCGCAGCGGATGCACAGCTTCAAGAGCCGACCGCTTACATCGTCGGGACCGAAGCTCTACGCCGCGAAGCCGAAAACGCGGGCTTCAAACTTGTTGATTCAGCCACCGAGCAACCCGACTTTGTGTTGCAGGGCTTCAACCCCGACGTCACGTGGCGGCACCTCGCGGAAGCCGGCTACGCGATCACCGCAGGCGCGCGATGGATCGCAACAAATACGGACACGACGATCCCTCGGGCGGAAGGTATCGCTCCGGGCAACGGGACGCTCGTCGCCGCGGTGGCGGCCGCGACCGGGCAGGAACCTCTCGTGACCGGTAAGCCCGCCCGGACGCTGATGCAGATGGCGGCGCGAGCCGTGGGAGCACAAAATCCGCTCGTGATCGGCGACAGGCTTGACACCGATGTTGCAGGCGGGAACGCTGCCGGCTTCGCTACCGCGCTAGTCCTGACCGGGGTCGATACGCTCGCATCCGCCCGCAAGGCGGAGCCTGGGCTGAAACCGCGTTACGTACTCAATGATTTACGCGACTTGCGGGCACCAGCCAACTCCTGTGTACTCGAAGACAGCGGAACTCAAGAGAGCCTGAATGACTAGCGAGAACTCACCAGAACACGACGCGGCAACGGAACAGCCGGCACAAGAGTTGCCTGGGCAGGAACAGCCTGCGCAGGAGCTGCCGGAAGTACTGCAGCCGCTAGCTGACCTCGATTCGCTACCGGTCAGCGAACATCCCGAACGGTTCAGCCGTGTTCTTGACGACCTCACCAATGTCCTGGAGAGCGATCTTCCGTGAGCGCCCCTCAACGCCTTGACGCCGCACTTGCCGACCTCGGCTATGCGCCGTCCCGCACCCGGGCGGCCGTCTTGATCCGGGAGGGCCGCGTGTTCGTCGACGGCAAGCCGGCAACCAAGCCCGCGGCCAAGGTACAGGTGGGTGCGAGCATCGTGATCCAAGAGCATGCCGAGGACCGTTGGGTGGGGCGGGCCGCCGGTAAGTTGCACGCCGCGTTGGAACGCTTGAGCACGCACGGGATCAGGTTGCCGATCAACGGGGCAACCTGCATGGACGCCGGCGCTTCGACCGGCGGGTTCACCCAGGTTTTGCTGGATCATGGGGCCGAACGTGTCTATGCGGTCGATGTGGGCCACAGACAGCTGCACCCAAGCCTCGCTTCAGACGCCCGCGTTGTGAACCGTGAAGGCGTCAATGTTCGTCACCTTGAACCGGGCTTCATCCCTGGTGGGGTTGATGTGGTGGTGGGGGATCTTTCGTTCATCTCGCTCACGCTCGTGCTGGAGCCGCTAGCTGCTCAGCTGAAAGAGGGCGGCCGGATGATGATGCTGGTCAAGCCTCAGTTCGAGGTGGGCCGTTCCGGGCTGAATAAGGCCGGGGTTGTGGTTCATCCAGCCTTGCGGCGCCACGCCGTGACGAAGGTTGTGGACTTCGCTGAACAGGCCGGGCTGGGTTTGGAACCCGTGGCTGTGCTGCGCTCTGAAGTGCCGGGGCAAGACGGAAACGTCGAGTTCTTCGTGATGTGGATAAAAGAAAACACTACGGAGACGGATTCATCCACAAGAGAGCGCAACCTCACTGCTTTGCTGGACGCCGTTGACTATTCTTGAAGATCGGTAACAACAAGGAGCGTCAGTGCGTCGGATCTTGGTCATGACCCACACGGGTCGAGAAGAAGCTGTAGCGATCGCAATGCGAGCCGCGAGAGCTTTATCGGCCCACGGGCTTTCGCCTGTCATGATGCGCGATGAAGTCGATGTGATCGGCCAGATTCACGTTGACGGCGCGATGGTGGATGTGGACACCAAGGTCGAGGTCCTCGGCGAAGGCGTGGGGCTGGATGAGCTCGAGCTCGTGATGGTGTTAGGTGGGGACGGCACGATGCTGCGTTCCGCCGAGCTCGCGCGCGGCAGCAACGTTCCGCTGTTGGGCGTGAACCTGGGGCACGTCGGCTTCCTGGCCGAGAGTGAAAAATCAGATATCGATGCGGTGGTTGAGGCGATCGTCAACCGCGCTTACACCGTGGATGAACGCATGGCGATCGATGTGCAGGTGTGGCACGAAGGCCGTCGCGGTGCGCACACGTGGGCGCTGAATGAGGCCGCCGTTGAGAAATCGAACCGTGAACGCATGCTTGAGGTAGCACTCGATGTAGATGGTTCCCCGATCTCCACATTCGGTTGCGACGGTGTAGTGTTTGCGACTCCTACGGGCTCGACCGCGTATGCGTTCTCTGCCGGCGGGCCGGTCGTGTGGCCTGAGGTTGAGGCCCTGGTGGTCGCCCCGATCTCCGCGCACGCACTGTTCGCTAAGCCGCTGGTGATCGCGCCCTCCTCCACAACCGCTGCTGAAGTGCTGACCCGCACGGACGCCACGGGTGTCTTATGGTGCGATGGGCGCCGCATGGTTGAACTGGCCCCGGGCTCCCGTGTTGAGGTGACCCGCTCCAAGACCCCGGTGCGGCTCGTGCGACTCACGAACACCCCGTTCGCTGAGCGGCTTGTGGCTAAATTCAAGCTCCCCACCATCGGGTGGCGCGGGCCTGTTGAAGACCCGGGTGTGCACCCTAAGACCTCCGAACTGCCCGCGGTGCGCCGCATCAGCGTGGTGGAACCTCCACATAATTCCGAACGCCTGCCACCGCATCGGGCAACCGAGCTTTATCACGGAGAACCTTCGGCCACCCTGTTTGAAGAGCATCCGCGGCGAGGTGAGCCACGATGATCGAGTCAGTCAACATCCGCGGTTTAGGCGTTATCGAAGAGGCCTCGCTACCATTCGGCCCGGGCCTGACGGTGGTCACAGGTGAAACCGGCGCGGGTAAAACCATGGTTGTGACCGCGCTCGGCCTGATCTCTGGGGCGCGAGCCGATTCCGGTGTGGTTCGGCGCGGCGAAGACTCAGCAGTGGTTGAAGCCACCGTGGTTGGGTCCCAGCAGGATGCCGCGTTCCAGATCGCCGCCGAGGCCGGCGCTGAAACTGATACCGAAGACGGCGCGGACGAGGCTGTTCTCTATCTTTCCCGCACGATCGCGGCGAAAGGCCGCAGCCGTGCCCATGCAGGCGGGCGGGCCGTCCCTGTAGCGGTGCTCGGCCGCATCGGTGAATCCCTTCTGACGGTTCACGGGCAGACAGATCAACTGCGGCTTCGCGGTGCTGCCGAACAGCGAGCCGCACTCGATGCCTTCGCAGGGGCCGAGCTCGAGGCTGCCCTGGCGCAGTACAAGGCTGTCTACCAGGACCTGAAGGCCGCCCGTGAAGAGCTCGCTGACGTTGAGCAGAACCGCTACGAACGTCAGATGGAAGAACAAACCCTGCAAGCCGCGCTCGAAGAGATCGATGCGGTAGACCCGCAAAAAGGCGAAGCGCAAGAACTCGATGCGCGCGCCGACAGACTCAGTCATATCGAGGAGCTACGCGAGGCCGCGGTGAGCGCGCACTCCGCGCTGGTATCGGAAGAGATCGGCGAAGCCGTGGACGTGGTCTCCCTCTTGGATGCCGCCCGGCGTGCCTTGGAAGCAGTCGATAGCCAGGACCCGGCTTTGGCTGAGCAGACTCAGCGTCTGCGCGAGGTCGGGTATGTGATCTCCGATATCGCAACCGAGCTTGCAAGCTATCAGCAAGGCCTTGACGCGGACGGGCCAGCGGAGCTTGCCGCAGTCGAGGAGCGGCGGGCAGTGCTGAACTCCTTGACACGTAAATATGCTCCCGATGTGGACGCGGTCATCGACTGGGCCGCCCAGGCTCGCGTCCGTCACCTCGAGCTATCAGATGATCCGGCGCGCGTTGAAGAGCTCGCAGAAAAGGTCGAAGCACTTACCTCCCAACTCGCCGAGCACGCCGAGCGCGTTCATACCCTACGCGCAGATGCTGCCCAACGGTTGTCCGAACGCGTGGATGAGGAACTTGCGGCCCTCGCGATGCCGAACGCCCACCTTGCGATCGAGGTCACCGAAGCCGAACCAGGCCCGCACGGCGCTGATGAGATCGCTTTCCTCCTAGCGCCGCACTCCGGCGCTGACCCGCGCCCACTCGGTAAGGGAGCATCCGGCGGTGAACTCTCACGCGTCATGCTCGCCCTCGAAGTTGTGCTCGCGGCCACTGACCCGGTCCCGACGTTCATCTTCGACGAAGTCGACGCCGGAGTCGGCGGGGAAGCGGCCGTGGAAATCGGCCGCCGCCTGGCCCGGCTGGCCCGCCACGTCCAGGTGATTGTGGTGACCCACCTGCCGCAGGTTGCAGCGTTCGGTGACCAGCACCTCACCATCAACAAGACCAGCCACAGCGAAGGCGCTGACGGGTTCACCGCATCGGACATCAAGGCACTCGATGAGGATGAACGCGTCAAAGAACTCGCCCGGATGCTCGCGGGCCAATCGGAATCCGAAGCGGCCCGAGCCCACGCGCAAGAACTACTCACAGACGCATCCCGCGAACGCAACGAAGCCACCTGAAACTCAACGTCAGCGACTCAAGAACGGTCACGAGGAGCCCATGTCCACGCATCAGTCAGAACACCAGCCCAACACCGGGGCACACGAACTCGGTGACATCCAGGTTCCTGCTGCCGTGACTGACGCGCAAACCGTGTTCAGCGGGGCGATCTTCGACATCACGCGTGAAACGTTCACAATGCCCGGGGGCGATAAGCCCATCACGCGCGAGTTCATGACCCACCCCGGCGCAGTGGGGATCCTCGCACTCGATCGAGACAACCGGGTCCTGCTGCAAAAACAGCGCCGCCAACCCGTGCGGGCTGAACTGTGGGAAGTCCCGGCAGGTCTACTGGATGTGAAAGGCGAGGCAGCATTGGATGCCGCGCGGCGCGAACTCGCAGAAGAAGCTGACCTGCGCGCAAACACCTGGCATGTTCTGGCGGACCACTACATGTCTCCGGGGTGCTCCTCGGAAGCGATGCGTATCTACCTCGCACAAGATCTGCACGAGATCCCTGAAGGTCAACGCCACGAACGCACCGAAGAAGAAGCGTTCCTGGAACCCCAGTGGGTCCCACTCGAAGAAGCTATCACCGCGGTATTAGAAGGCAGGATCGGCAACCCGACCACGGTCGTCGGAATCCTCGCGCTCGCCGCCCACAACGTGCACGGGAACCGGACCCTACGGCCAGCCGGTGCGCCATGGACGGCACGCCCGCAACATGCCTGAAGCAGCACTGAGCGCGCTTGAGAGCAGCGCGGACGTCTATCTGCAACACCTGGTTGTTGAACGCGGTCTTTCCGCCAACACCGTGGCCGCATACCGCCGCGACCTGCGGCGCTACACCGACTACCTCGCTACTCAAGGCATCACGCACCCCGGCGATGTCACCCCGCAGAACATCAGTGCGTTCCAACAGTCGCTGAGGGACGGCGCGGATGGGAAGAAGCCGCTCGCGGCACGTTCAGCTGCGCGCACGGTTGTTGCGGTGCGCGGGATGCACTCATTCTGGACGCTTGAAGGGATCACCGCCGACAACGCGGCAGCAGACATCCACCCCAACGCGGTGCCGCAACAGCTGCCGAAAGCGTTGAGCGTTCCCGAGGTCGCTCGCCTCATCGAAGCGCCTGACACCTCAACACCGGCGGGGCTACGGGACCGTGCCCTCATCGAGTTCCTGTACGCGACCGGGGCTCGCGCATCAGAAGCGGTGAGCCTCGATGTGGATGACCTGAGCCTAGCGCTAGACACAACCGAGGCTGGAACGGACCGCGACGCGGAAGGTCAGAAGCTACCCTCGGTGGTCCGGGTCCGGGGTAAAGGCGATAAGGAACGATACGTCCCGCTGGGCAGCTACGCAGTCGAAGCGCTCAACGCATACCTCGTACGGGGACGGCCCGCCCTGGCTGTCAAAGGGAAAGGTAGCCCGGCGCTGTTCCTCAACCAGCGAGGCGGCAGGCTCTCACGCCAGTCGGTCTTCAATAGCGTTACGGCCGCCGGGCATAAAGCGAACCTCACTCAAGAGATCAGCCCGCACACGCTACGGCACTCGTTCGCAACGCACCTCATCAGCGGCGGGGCGGATGTCCGTGTGGTTCAAGAGCTGTTGGGGCACGCATCGGTGACCACAACGCAGGTCTACACGATGGTTACCGCTGACACGCTGCGTGAAGTCTTCGCGACATCGCACCCGCGTGCCCGCTGAGCCGAACGGCTTAAATACCAAGAATCACAGACGCGATGCCGAAGTAAATGAGCAGGCCGGTCGCGTCGCAGAACGTGGAGATAAACGGGTTGGAAAACACTGCCGGGTCCGCGCCGACCTTCTTGGCGATGATCGGCATCATGCCGCCCACTACGGCCGCCTGAACACACACCGCAAGCAGAGTCAGGCCTATCACGGCGCCGAACGTGAAGCCGTAGATGAACCCAGTGATCACAAATGCGAGCGAACCCAGGATCAAACCGAGCACGAAACCGACCCGCAGCTCACGCCAAATCACTTTAGGCAAGTCACGAATACGCACTTCGCCCACGGCGAGCGCGCGCGTGACGGTGGTTGCGGCTTGGTTGCCGGTGTTACCGCCGGTACCGGTCAGTAGCGGGATGAAGAGCGCGAGGATCACGACTGTGGAGAGTTTGTCTTCGAAGAGGTCGAGGACTTTGACGGTCAGCGCGGCTGAGAGCGCGAGCATCACGAGCCATACGACGCGGGAACGGACGATCCGCATGATCGAGGAGGAGAGGTAGGACTTCTCGAGCGGTTCGGAACCGCCGGAGCGTGCGGCGTCTTCGGCGTCCTCTTCGCTGATGATGTCGACTGCGTCGTCGTAGGTGAGGACACCGAGTAGTCGGTGTTCGGCGTCCACGATCGGCATGGCGAGTAGTTTGCCTCCGAGGAAGCGGCGGGCGGTTTCTTCACGGGGGTCGGTTGCGTGCGCCGATTCGGCTTCGCGCATGATCTCGCGGACGCTCAGCTCATCGTTGGAGGACAGCAGGCGGCGTAGCCCGGTCACGCCGAGGAGGATGCGGGAATCGTCCAGGACCGGGAGCATGTAAATAGTTTCGGGTTCGTCGATGTGCGCTTTGACGTGGTCGATGGCCTGCTTGACGCTCCAGTCGGGGCGTAGCCACAGCACTTCCGGGGACATGTAGCGCCCGATCGCGTCTTCCGGATAGCCAAGCACCGTGGTGGTCATGGCGCGCTGCTCTGAGTCCAGCCCGGACATGAGACGGTCAGCGACCTTGGCGGGCAGCTCGTCGAAGAGGGATGCGCGGTCATCGGGGTCGAGCTCGTTGAAGATCTCTGAAATTTCGCCGTGCCGCAGCTCAGCGATCAGTTCCGCCTGAGTTGCGGGGGTGAGGCTTTCAAACACCGCGAGTGCCGTGTCTTTATCCAGAACCCGGTACACGATCGCCGCCTGTTCGGTCGGCAGCGTTTTCATGAGGTAGGCCATGTCGTGGATGGGGACCTTGCGGGCAAGATGGCCCAGCTTGATGAGGTCTGCCTCTTTTCGAGGGTGTTCCCTCAGCGAATCAATCAGGTGATCCATCGTCATAGTGACTCCTCAACCCGGGGCGGGGAACGTTGTAATATGCTGTGGCCGCTCTTACATTACCCGGCAGGCGCTTCAATCAGCTGCGAAATGAACGATGCGGGCCGCGACTCGCGCTTGCCCGGCAGGTCGCGTGCGCTTGTCTGGTGGCTCGCGTTCGGCTGAAGGCAGGTCACTTGCCAAAGTTTCGAGTTTCACTTGAGGGTCAAGGCTCGCCGATACAGAGGCGAAAATCCGGATAAACAGCTCATTCACCACTAGCCTTAAAGCACAGCACACAATTGATGCAGTGCACGGTGAAACTCAAAACAGAGTAGAACTCAGCACGGAGTACAACTCGGTACAGAGCGGAACTCGGTACAGAGTGGAACTCAGCACAGAAGGGCGGTCTGCACACGTGAGCGATCCAAACTCCTTTGGCCGAGTACCTGCGCCTGGTGGTATGCAGGAGCTCAACGCTCTAGGACGCCCCTTGACCCAACTGCCTGAACCGCCGGTTCTCACCGAACATGGACCAGCCCGCATCATTGCGATGGTCAACCAGAAAGGTGGGGTCGGGAAGACGACCTCATCGATCAACCTCGCCGCGTCCCTGGCCGAACTTGGCCGCCGCGTACTCATCGTCGACTTCGACCCACAAGGTGCAGCCTCCGCAGGCTTCGGCGTCAACCCGCACGAACTCGACCTGACCGTCTACAACGTGCTCATGGAACGCCACGTCGACATCCGCGACGCGATCCTGCACACCGACGTAGACAACATCGACCTGCTGCCAGCCAACATCGACCTCTCCGCGGCAGAAGTGCAGCTTGTCAACGAAGTCGCCCGCGAACAAGTCCTCGCCTCACAGCTACGCAACGTCTCCGATGACTACGACGTCATCATCATCGACTGCCAGCCATCCCTCGGCCTGCTAACGGTCAACGCGCTCGCCGCATCCCACGGCGTCATCATCCCGCTCACCGCCGAGTTCTTCGCGCTACGCGCCGTAGCGCTACTGATCGACACCATCGAGAAAGTGCAGGACCGCATCAACCCAGACCTACAGATCGACGGCGTGCTCGCGACCATGTACGACCAACGAACCCTGCACTCGCGTGAAGTCCTCGGCCGGCTCGACGAAGCATTCGGGGACAAACTGTTCGAAACCGTGATCCGCCGCACCGTGAAATTCCCGGACGCCACGGTCGCGATGGAACCGATCACCGAGTTCGCGCCATCCCACGCCGGAGCGCAAGGCTACCGCCGGCTGGCTAAAGAACTCATCGCACGCGGCGGAGCTCCGTGACGCTCAACCCCGCCACGGGGACACAACAGTCAGCGCCGGCAATACACACGCCCGCCGCTGAGGCTCAAGCATCAGGCACCGGGCACGAGAGCACCGCCCCTAAAGCCCCCGGTCCGGCCGCGAGCGCGAACTTCCAAGTAACGCTTGAGAACTTCAACGGCCCCTTCGAAGTTCTGGTCGAAATGCTCAGCCGACGCGACCTCGACATCACCGAAGTCGCGCTCGCCGAAGTCACGGATGAGTTTGTGGCTTATCTGCGAACACTGGCTGACGAGGTCGGAGCGACTGTCCTGGACGAGACAACAGAGTTCCTGGTTGTCGCCTCAACGCTGTTAGATATGAAGGCCGCGCGCCTGCTCCCACAAGGTGAGGTTGAAGACGCCGAGGATATTGAACGCCTCGAAGCACGCGACCTTCTATTCGCCCGGCTGCTGCAGTACAAGGCGTATAAAGAGGCCGCGAACGTCCTGGAGCACCTACTGGAGGCCGGAAGCCGTTTTGTTCCACGGCAAGTCAGGGCCGAAGATCCCGATGTTCGCGAGCACCTCCCGGAACTCGAATGGACACACACCCCGCAACAGTTCGCACAGATCGCCGCGAAAGCACTGACCCGTAAACACACCACCGAACCGGAGGCGGTCGGTACCGACCACATCCACAACGCACCTGTCTCAGTCGCGGAACAGGCCCAACACATCGCCGCCAGGCTAAGGGCAGCGAAAGCACTCACCTTCAGCGAGCTCACCGCCGATGCCGAAGCCTCGCTGGTTGTGGTCGCCCGGTTCCTGGCCCTATTGGAGATGTATAGGGACCGCGCAGTGGAGCTTGACCAAGAGTCCCCGTTGACCGAGATCATGGTCGAATGGATCGCTACCGGAGCCGGAGAGTTCCGCGTCGCTGAATACGATGGCGACGAGGAAAACGCTAACGACGTCAGCGTCAACGACGCCAGCGACGGCAACGACGCAGGAGGAACACCATGAGCCAAGAGACGGATACCACCGGTGACGCGGAAGTTCGTGAAGGGCTTGAAGCTGTTCTGATGGTCGCTGACCGGCCGCTCACCGAGGACGAACTTTCCCAGCTGCTTGAGGTCGATGCGGCACTCGTCAGCCGCGTACTGCACGGGTTGGCCGCCGAATACGATGGCGAACCGGACCCAGCAACCGCCGGCTTCGGTGCCCGCCGTGGCTTCCAGCTCCGACGAGTGGGTGGCGGCTGGCGTATTGGGGCGCGGCAGGAGCATCGTGAGCTTGTTTCTCGTTTTGTTCTTGAGGGGCAAACAGCCAAGCTGTCTGCGGCAGCGATGGAAACGCTGGCGATCATCGCCTACCGGCAGCCGGTGTCCCGCGCCCGCATCGCGAGCATCCGCGGGGTGAACGCCGATGGCGTGGTGCGTACGTTGATGACGCGCGGTTTGATCGAGCAAGTCGATACCGATGAGGTCACGGGTGCGGGTCTCTTTGGGACCACGCCGGTACTTCTGGAAAGATTAGGCGTAGACAGTCTTGATGAACTTCCTGATCTGTCGCCACTTTTGCCAGGTGTTGAAAACTTGGATGATGTACTGCCCTCGTTGTGATAATGACGGCGAAGGCGGATTAGTCATTCGCTAATCATAAGGACGTTGAGACGTATGACTCGCCAGACTGGATCGAATCCGCGTGGGGGTTCGTACCGCCGCGGGCACGGTAAGCCGAAACAGCAGCCGAAGGGGCATCAGGCGGGGCAGGTTCGTCGTGGCCGCGCTCCCAAACAGGACGAGGTTGAGCAGCACCTGGGCGGCCAAAAGCCACAGCGTCCGAGCCAAAAGACACAGCGCGGTAGTCAGAAAGGCGGCGGACACAAAGGCGGCGCGAACGGGCGTGACCAGAAGCCGCGTGGTCCGCGGGCTTTCGCTCAAGAGCGGTTCAATGATCTAGGTCCGGTGCGTCGGCGCCGTCGCGGCCCGTCGACCCCGGTGAATGCGGGGCCGCGGAAGGAACACAGCGAAGGCGAGCGTCTGCAGAAGGTCATGGCGAACGCGGGTGTCGCATCGCGCCGTGCAAGTGAGGAGATCATCCTCGCGGGCCGTGTTGAGGTCAACCATCAGATTGTGACTGAGCTGGGTACGCGTGTGGATCCTGAGGTGGACGTGATCCACGTGGATGGGATCCGTCTTCAACTGGACACGGAGAAGACCTACCTGGTGTTCAATAAGCCGGCAGGTGTCGTGACCTCGATGAACGACCCGGAGGGCAGGAAAGACATTTCAGATTTCTTGCGTGAAGGTCAGGCTGAGCGCTTGTATCACGTGGGCCGTCTGGATTATGAGACGGAAGGGCTGCTGTTGTTGACCAACGATGGCGAGCTGGCCCACCGTTTGACGCATCCGTCTTTCGAGGTGGCTAAGACGTATCTGGTTCAGATCCGTGGCCCGTTGCCTGAGGGCGTGGGCGCGCAGATGCGTGAGGGGATCGAGCTTGAGGACGGTTTGGCGAAGGTTGATTCGTTCCGTCTGGTTGATGGCGCGGGTAAGGACCTGGTGGCCGAGGTGGTTTTGCACGAGGGTCGCAACCGGATTGTGCGTCGCCTTTTTGATGCGGTGGGTTTCCCGGTACGTCGCTTGGTGCGTACCCAGATTGGCCCAATCACGTTGGGGCAGCAGCGGCAAGGTTCGGTGCGTCGCCTGAATAAGACTGAGGTGGGGCATTTATTGGCGGAAGTGGGTTTATAGGCTGTGGCTGAGGGGTACCTTCAGGGGCCCGTTCTGGTGATTGGGACGGGGCTTTTGGGAACGTCGGCGGCTTTGGGTCTGCGTTCTGCAGGCCTTGAGGTTGGTTTGCGGGATGCGTCTCCGACCGCGCAGCGTATTGCCGTGGATATGGGGGCCGGGTTTGTGGCGCCGCGGGGCACGGATTTCGCGCCGGCTTTGGTGGTTGTTGCCACGCCGCCGGATGTGACTCCGGGTGTTGTGGCTGAGGCTTTGGCGGAGTTCCCTGAAGCTGTTGTGATCGACCTTGCCTCGGTTAAGGGCTCGGTCATTGACGTGTTGAAGGCCAACGACGATGTGGCTGAGGCTGATCTGGCTCGTTACGTTGGCTGCCACCCGATGGCTGGGCGTGAGAAGTCTGGGCCTGCCGCTGCCCGGGGTGCGTTGTTTACGGCCTCGCCGTGGGTTGTTGTCCCGCATGAGGGATCCACCTCGCATGCGGTGAAGACGGCGAAATCGGTGGGTTTGGATTTGGGTGCCTCGATCACGGTGATGGATGCGAAGACCCATGATGCCGCGGTCGCGTTGGTTTCGCATTTCCCGCAGATCGCGTCTTCACTTTTGGCTTCGAGGCTTTTGAACGCTTCGGCGTCCTCGTTGGCGTTGGCGGGTAATGGTTTGCGGGATACAACCCGGATTGCGGCGAGTGACCCGAAGTTGTGGATTCAGATTCTGGCGCATAACGCTACCGAGTTGATTCCGATTTTGGAGGGTTTGCAGTCGGATTTGGATCGGTTGTTGGCCACGTTGCGTGACCCTTTCGCGTCTGGTGCTGCGTTGGATCTTGCGGAGTTGATGACGGAAGGTAATCAGGGGCAGGCGCGTATTCCTGGTAAGCACGGCGCGCCGCCGCAGTCTTTCGCTACGGTTTCTGTGATTGTGAATGATGAGCCTGGCCAGGTGGCCCAGTTGTTGACTGATATGGGTGAGGCCGGCATCAATATGGAGGACCTGCGGATGGAGCATTCGGCGGGTTATGAGGTTGGTTTGGTTGAGATCCAGGTTTTGCCTGGGCGTCGCGATGAGCTCGTGTCTGTTTTGACGGGCTTGGATTGGAAGGTTGTGCAGTGAGTATGGATGCGCAGGATGCTTTTGGTTCTCTGATTGTTGCTATTGATGGCCCGGCGGGTTCGGGGAAGTCGTCGGTGTCTAAAGAGGTGGCCCGGACGTTGGGTTTGGGCTACCTGGATACTGGCGCGATGTATCGTGCGGTGACGTTCGCGGCGTTGGAGTCCGGTATTGATCTCTCGGATCAGGATGCTGTTGCCCAGGCTGTGATCGAGGCTGATATCCAGTTGTCTACTGACCCTGATGATCAGCGGGTTGTTGTCAACGGCCGGGATGTGACTAAGGAGATTCGTGAGCCGCGGATCTCTGAGCGGGTTTCTGATGTTTCCACGAATCTGAAGGTGCGCGAGAACCTTGTGGAGCGGCAGCGTAACGCGATTGAGGACGCGGGCCGGATTGTTGCTGAGGGCCGCGATATTACGACGGTGGTGGCGCCTTTCGCTGATGCGCGCGTCTTGCTCACGGCCTCTGAGGAGGTGCGGATGAAGCGCCGTGGCTTGCAGTTGAATAACACGCAGTCCGCGCAAGCCTTGGCGCAGCAGGTGGGGGAGCGCGATAAGAAGGACTCCTCGGTTGTGAACTTCATGGAGGCTGCTGAGGGCGTGACGCTGGTGGACACGTCCGAGTTGAATTTTGAACAGTCTGTTGAGGCGGTTTTGACGGTTGTTGAGCATGAGGTCAGCAAGCAGGCCAGCGCGATTGTCGATGGTGATGATGAATCGGATGAGCAGCGTGCTGAGGCGTTGCTGGCTGGCTTGCAGGACTATGAGCTCGATGACGAGGATGCCGCGCTTCTAGCTGGTGAGGGTTGGGAAGCCGATGAGGCTGGTGAGAACCCTCCGGTGGTCGCGATTGTGGGCCGCCCGAATGTGGGCAAGTCCACGCTGGTGAACCGTATTCTGGGGCGCCGTGAGGCGGTTGTTGAGGACCTTCCGGGGGTCACTCGTGACCGTGTGACCTATGACGCGGAGTGGAACCTGAAGCGTTTCCGTGTTGTGGATACGGGCGGTTGGGAAGCTGATGCGAAGGGCATGGACCGCTTGGTCGCTGAGCAGGCTGAGCGTGCCGTGGACGTGGCTGACGTTGTGGTTCTTGTGGTCGATGCGGTGGTGGGCGCTACCGCGGCCGATGAAGCGATCGTGAAGATGCTACGCCGCAAGGGCCGACCGGTCTTGTTGGTTGCGAACAAGGTTGATGGCCCGTCACTTGAGGCTGATGCGATGGCTCTGTGGAACCTTGGTTTCGGTGAGCCGCATCCGGTCTCGTCTTTGCATGGCCGGGGGACCGCGGACGTTTTGGACGAGCTGATCAAGATGCTGCCGGAGGAATCAGCTTTCGGCGAGGCCGAGCCGGAGGGCGGGCCGCGCCGCGTGGCGCTGCTAGGCCGGCCGAACGTGGGTAAGTCTTCGCTTCTGAATAAGCTGGCAGGCCATGAGCGTGCAGTGGTTTCCGATGAGTCCGGCACTACACGTGACCCGATCGATGAGTTCGTGGAACTGGATGGCCGGATCTGGAAGTTCGTTGATACGGCCGGTTTGCGCCGCAAGCAACATATGGCATCTGGTGCGGACTACTATGCATCTCTGCGCACGGCGTCGGCGCTAGACAAAGCCGAGGCGGTCGTCGTGCTTTTGGCTGTTGATGAGGAGTTGGCGGAGCAAGATCAGCGGATCCTGCAGCAAGTGATCGAGGCGGGCCGTTGTTTGGTCTTGGCGTTCAATAAGTGGGATAAGCTCGATGATGAGCGCCGCTACTACCTTGAACGGGAGATTGAGCAGGACCTGAAGCATGTTTCCTGGGCTCCGCGAGTGAACATTTCGGCGAAGACTGGCTGGCATAAAGACAAGCTCGCGCCAGCGTTGGATATCGCCCTGGAATCGTGGGACCGCCGTATCCCTACAGGCAAGCTCAACTCTTTCTTAGGTGAGCTGGTCGCTGAGCATCCGCACCCGCTGCGCGGCGGTAAGCAGCCTCGTATTCTGTTCGCGACGCAGGCGAGCGCGCGGCCACCTAAGTTCGTGCTGTTCACCACAGGCTTCCTGGACCCGGGCTACCGGCGCTTTATCGAACGCCGCCTGCGTGAGACGTTCGACTTCCGCGGGACCCCGATCGATATTCAGATGCGGGTGCGTGAGCGCCGCGGAAATAAGCGCAAAAAGTAACACTGGGTGCGCGGTTTCTCACGTTGAGACCGTGGATGCCGCACGAGTGCGCGGGCGCATGATGGTGCGCCCGCTGGAACTGTGACGCCTAGGATGCGGAAGTGACGTCTCGGATTCGGGGGCGTAAATTGTCCAACGTTAGAATGGCGAATATGTCTAAGGTTCTTTCCAATCTGCCCGTCGGCGAGCGAGTCGGCATTGCTTTCTCAGGTGGCCTCGATACGTCTGTGGCTGTCGCGTGGATGCGTGAAAACGGTGCGATCCCGTGCACCTATACCGCGCACATCGGCCAGCCTGATGAACCGGACATCGAGGGTGTACCTGGCCGCGCGAAAGAGTACGGCGCGGAGATCGCACGCCTGGTTGATGTTCAGGATATGCTGGTTCAGGAAGGTATCGCCGCACTTCAGACGGGTGCTTTCCATATTCGTTCCGGCGGTAAGACGTACTTCAACACCACGCCTATCGGGCGCGCAGTGACCGGCATGATGCTGGTGCGCGCCATGAAGGAAGACGGCGTGAACATTTGGGGTGACGGCTCCACATATAAGGGCAACGACATCGAGCGTTTCTACCGCTACGGCCTCATGGCCAACCCGAACTTGAAGATTTACAAGCCGTGGCTTGATTCGAAGTTCGTTGACGAGCTCGGTGGCCGCCAGGAGATGTCCGAATGGCTCACCGAACGCGGCTTCCCGTACCGTGACTCCGCCGAGAAGGCGTACTCGACGGACGCGAACATTTGGGGTGCAACGCACGAAGCGAAGGATCTCGAGTTCCTCAACAACGGTGTGAACCTGGTTGAACCAATTATGGGTGTGGCTCCGTGGGATGAATCGGTTGAGATCAAGACCGAGGACGTCACGGTGACCTTCCATGAGGGCATGCCGGTTGCGATTAACGGCGTCGAATATGAAGACAAGGTTGAGCTGGTTAAGGAAGCCAACCGTATTGGTGGCCGTCACGGCTTGGGTATCTCTGACCAGATCGAGAACCGTATCATCGAAGCGAAGTCTCGCGGTATCTATGAGGCTCCGGGCATGGCGCTTCTGCACATCACGTACGAGCGCCTGGTCAACGCGATCCACAACGAAGACACGATCGCGACCTACCACAACGAGGGCCGCCGCTTGGGTCGCCTCATGTACGAGGGCCGCTGGCTGGATCCGCAGGCACTCATGCAGCGCGAGACGCTAATCCGTTGGGTAGCTTCCGCTGTGACCGGTTCGGTGACGCTGCGTCTGCGCCGCGGTGACGACTACTCGATCATGAACACCGAGGGCCCGAACTTGTCCTACCACCCTGAGAAGCTTTCGATGGAGCGCGTGGGTAACGCTGCGTTCGGCCCGGATGAGCGGATCGGCCAGCTCACGATGCGCAACCTGGATATCGCTGACTCGCGTTCCCGCTTGGAGCAGTACGCGACCCAGGGCATTGTTGGCGGGGTGACCGCCCAGCTTGTAGGTGAGCTTGAGGCTGGTGGCGCTGACGCGATTGTTGCCGGCGCCGAGCAGGCCGATGAGGAACTGGATGAGGCATCGAACCGTGCAGCATTCGACATGGGTACCGACTAACCCAGGGGTATCCTACTCAGCAACCCAGCGCACGGCGTGCTGAGTCTCTCACTGACTCGAAACGTAGCGATGGGGCTGCGGTTCAGACGTTCAGACTGAACCGCAGCCCCATCGTTGTTTTGGATCGTAGTTCTAAAGGTTTTTACTCTTCGTTTGGTTCTGGGCTTACTTCCTGGCGTGGATCGTATTCGCCGGGTTTGAGGCCGGAGACGTCGATCTGATCGAGTGGGATGAGGCGGCCTTGTTTGGTGATGAGGGCGTGGATACCCCAGATCGCGAGGAAGATCGGCAGGCCGATGTATGAGGAGAGCACGGCTATGAGGTTCCCGTTTTGGATGGCTTCGAAGTTTTGGCCGATGATGACCACGAAGATCACGCTCAAGCCGACGATGGGCCCGAACGGGTAGAGCGGGGCCTTATACGGAAGCTCGGAGAGGCTGTGGCCTTGTTTGACGAAGGCTCTACGGAAGCGCAGGTGGCTCCAGGAGATGCCCGCCCAGACCGTGAAACCGCACAGCGCGGAGATGTTGAGTAGCCATGTGTAGGCCTGGCCTTCGCCCATGAGATGGGTAGTGAACGCGAACCCGCCGATCGCGGCAGTGGTGAGTAGCGCTGGGACAGGGACGCGCCGCTTGGACAGCCACGTGAAGATCTTGGGTGCACGGCCGGATTCGGCGAGTGCGTAGAGCATGCGGGTTGAGGAGTACAGGCCCGAGTTACCTGCGGAGAGGATCGCGGTGAGGATCACGGCGTTCATCACGCCTGCGGCGAGTGCGATGCCGGCGCGGTCGAACACGAGAGTGAACGGGGATGCGGTGATGTCTTCGTCGTTGGCGGCCGCGAGCAGGCTCGGGTCCGTGTAGGGGAGCAGGAAGCCGATCACGGCGATCGCTGCGATGTAGAAGATCATGATGCGCCAGAACACGCCGCGGATGGCTTTCGGCATGTCGCGGCGCGGGTTCTTCGATTCTCCTGCGGCGACGCCTACGAGTTCGGTGCCTTGGAAAGAGAAACCAGCAACCATGAACACGGCGATGGTGGACCATGGGCCGCCCACGAACGGGGCTTCGCCTGTGGTCCAGTTGTGGAAGCCGGGGGATGGGCCGCCGATGATGCCGATGATCATGAGCACGCCGAGCACGAGGAAGACTAGGACCGTCACGACTTTGATGAGGGCGAACCAGAACTCGGATTCGCCGAAAGCGCGGGCTGAAAGTGCGTTGATAGTAGTTAGGAGAATGAGGAAGACGGCCGCCCAAACCCATCCGGGTACGTCGGGGAACCAGAAACGCATCACAAGCCCTGCTGCTACGAGTTCCGCGGCGAGGGTGATGGCCCAGTTGAACCAGTAGTTCCAGCCGGTAGCGAACCCGAATGAGGGGGATACATAGCGGGAGGCGTAGACCTCGAAGGAGCCTGCCACGGGTAGGTGGGTGGACATCTCACCCAGTGACTGCATAACCATGAGCACTACGAAGCCGATGAGTGCATAGGCCAGTAGCGCGCCGCCGGGGCCTGCTTGGGAGATGGTTGCACCAGATGCGAGGAATAGTCCGGTGCCGATCGCGCCTCCGATCGCGATCATGCGCATGTGGCGTGCGTGCAGGCTTCGGTTGAGCCTGTCTGCCGCATCGTTATGTGTGTGAGACGTGTGTTTGGTTGTGCCCATGGGGTGCCCTTCGCTTGTGTAGAGAACGCGTGAGGAGCTCACATCATGAGCGAAGACCTTACTCCTTTCTGGCCGCTTATGGGGGATAAAGTCACGAAGTGACGCAAGCAGGAACAGGCGGCAATAGCTTCTGCTGTGTTTACTGGTCTACGTAGGTGCAGAGGGCGCGGCCGGGTTTGACGTTGTCTTGGTGTTCAGCCACGACTTCACCGTTGATGAGGATGGTGCATTTTGCTGCCAGGTGCGCGGCTTGTGGCACGTCGAAGCTCACGCGCACGTCGGAGAGGTCGTTGCTTTCACGTTTCACAACGATCGGTTCGGTGGTTGCGGTGTCGAGTGTGCCGTGTTCACCGCCGATTGCTGGGCCGAGCTTCCAATCCATTGAGGTGAGGTCGGCCGGGTTGGTTGTGGTGGTTTGGGGTTGGGTTCCGGTTTCCACGGCGATGACGCGGAACTCGACTTCCACGGTTTCGGCGCCACAACCGGTGAGGCCCGCCCCGATCAACGTTGTAGCAAGACCGGCCCCGAGCATCTTGGGCAAGCGATGAGCAGGTGTTGAGGCGTGGCGGGTGAACATACGGGCCTTTCAGTGTTTTGCGATCCATAATCGAAGCGTCAGTGATCTGTGATTGATCCGCGATTGTTCTGAGTTGTTGATCGTCATCATTGTCTCATCTGCTGATGAGCCGCGCGGGACTGCCATCGATTGGTCGCGTCATCGCGGCATAGTGTACGGTTGATCCGAGTCCGTCCCACCTTGTTTGGGTAGAGCCTATACAGTGCTGGATGGGTTGCGGGCTATGGCGCAGCTTGGTAGCGCGCTTGTCTGGGGGACAAGAGGTCGTCGGTTCAAATCCGGCTAGCCCGACCACGTTATATCGCTGGCGGGGTCACAACAGTTGTTGTTGTGACCCCG
>NZ_KV789388.1:88765-91486 GCF_001807575.1 Arthrobacter sp. HMSC08H08 | reverse complement strand
GGGGTCACAACAGTTGTTGTTGTGACCCCGCCAGTGTTCTATCTAGGTTTTATCTAGCTGTGCGTCCTAGAACTGGTAGTCGTTGGCGTCGCTCGCGGGCCTCGGATTTAGCGTCTTTGATGGCCGCAAGAACAAGGGTGGCCAGGCGAATCATCATGCGCTGAGACTACGGGTCAATGCTTCTCTCGCGTACTCGCTTGTTGACATTCCGCGTCGTTTTGCCTCGGTCTCAACAAGCTTCCAAAGCTGTGCTGGGACGCGCACGCTGTGAACTTCCATCGGGTCAGTGCGAATCCAAGCGGGAGTTTCTTTAGTCAGGGTCGAGTCAGGGAATCCGGCTTCGGCTTCGTCCGCCCAGCGCTGCACGTCTGCGTCGGTAAATGCGACGCCGTTGACATCGGTGTATTTCGTCATCAGTCGTTCTGGCGTCAACCACCTCGTATCGACCTACGTGACGGGGTGGTGAAGTTGAAGCTATGAAATATATGCCCTGTGAAGTAATTCTGTGAGATCTATGCAGATCCCCAGATATTCGGCGCGAAATCGGCGAAAAGTACTCGAAACAAATCAACAATCAAGGCGTAACAGGTACTTGATGGTAGTCACATATAGATTCGGCGCATGCATGATCATCAAACTTCCTGTATTCTGTAAGGTTGTAAGCGGTAACAAGACTAGCCACCACTCGCGTGAGCCGCTTGTTGCGCTTAGTCCATGAAGTTCATGCAGTCTTTCTTAGCAGTTGAGCAAACCGCTAAAGCTCGGTCTAAGGAAGGCGTTCACCTCAGGAAGGAAAATTGCATGAAAACAAAGAAAAGTAGGCTAGGTGGCCTGCTTTTGGCGATGCTCCTGGGTGCGGCATCCCTGGTTGGAATCACCCCAGCCCAGGCAGCACCTGATTTCACTTACCCAGGCGCCATGTCCGACGTCAACGTGACGTTCAAGGATAAAGATGGCGGCCAGGCACGTGTCGATGACGAAGTAAAGGTCACGGCAAAGTGGAACGTTCCAAACGGAGCACAGGCTGGCGAAACCTTCGGCATGACCCTGCCGAAGGAATTCTCTAACTACGGTAACGGTGAGTTTTCGGTTCCAGATAAGGAAACAGGCGAAACCGTTGCTAACTGTAAGGTTACGAACGAGCCAGCGCCAACTGTCACCTGCACCCTGACTGACTTCGTCAACGGCAAGGAAGACGTAGGCGGCGAACTGTGGTTCCTCGCAACCCTCGACGAGCAGAGCGACAACAACACCGCTGATTTCATCATCGACGGCAAGACCGTCCCTGTTCCAATCCCAGGTGACGGCGGCATCGGCCCTGTAGGCCCAGGCCACGCAGCTGATGACCCATACAAGTACAGCGCACGCACCAAGCATGGTGCCGACGTGATCGCTTGGGGTATCCAGTTCCCTAACACCGTCGCCGAAGACGGTACTGTGACCGTTACTGACGCGATCGTTGATAACACCGAGTTCGAGCGTCACAAGGCCAACAACTTCGATATTGAGGTCGAATACCGCAACGTTGCCGAGGACGGCACCTTCGTTGAAGGTGAAGACTGGGCACCTGTTGACCCAGCTGACTTCGAGACCAACATTGCTGAAGGCAGCACCAACTTCACTGTCACGGTGAAGAACGTTCCAACCGATAAGCGCGTTCAGTACCGCATCCTTTACTGGACCAAGATGGACGGCAAGGCCTTCGAAGGCGACGTTTTCAAGAACACCGCAAAGGTCAACGGCAAGGACGCTGAGGCGACTTTCACCTACACCGCAATCGGTGGCGGTACTGGTTCCGGTAAGGAATACACCCGCTTCTCCATCGCCAAGGCAGTTGAAGGTAACGGTGCAGACCAGGTTCCAGCAGGCACCAAGTACACCGTGAAGTACACCGCTGCAGGTGAAGAGGACACCCTCGAACTCGAAGCCGGTGAAGAGAACCGCGTGAACTCCAAGCGCTACAAGATCGGCACCGAGTTCAAGATCACCGAAGTCAACCTTCCAGAGGTTGACGGTATCGAGTGGGGCGACTACGAGATCACCGGTGACGGCGTAACCAAGAACGAAGACGGTTCGTTCAGCGTTACCCCAGCAACCAATGAGCCAGCCAAGCTGACCTTGGTCAACAAGGCTGAGAAGAAGGTCCAGAACGGCAACCTGTCCGTTACCAAGGCGGTAACCGGCGACGGTGCTGACCTCGTTCCTGCAGACACCGAGTACAACGTCAAGTACTCCTACGAACTCGATGGCGAAGAGAAAACCGGCACCCTCACCGTCAAGAACGGCGAGACCGTGTCCCTGCCTGAGGACGTTCCTGCAGGCACCAAGGTCCGCCTGACCGAAGAGAAGCCAGCTGACTTCGAAACCGAAGACGGCAAGAAGGTCATCTACGGTGAGCCGAAGTTCTTCATCGGCGATGAACTGTGCGACGACATCCTCGTAACGGTTGAGGGCGATAAGACCAAGGAGATCAAGCTCGAAAACCCAACCACGGTTGAAGAGCCAGAGCCAGAGCCATCTGAGGAGCCAGAGCCATCTGATGAGCCAACCCCAGAACCTTCTGAGGAGCCAGAGCCATCTGATGAGCCAACCCCGGAACCTTCTGAGGAGCCAACCCCAGAGCCATCTGAGGAGCCAACCCCGGAACCTTCTGAGGAGCCAACCCCGGAGCCATCTGAGGAGCCAACCCCAGAACCTTCTGAGGAGCCAACCCCGGAACCT
>NZ_KV789388.1:0-88745 GCF_001807575.1 Arthrobacter sp. HMSC08H08 | reverse complement strand
TCTGAGGAGCCAACCCCAGAGCCATCTGAGTCTGAGACTCCAGCTCCAGAGCCAACCGAAACCGATACTCCGGAAGAGCCAGGCAAGAAGCCAGGTCTCGCATCAACCGGTGTCGAGAATGTCGCTGTAGGCCTCGGCGTAGCACTTCTGCTCGCTGCTGGTGGCGCAACGCTTCTCGTAGTACGTAAGCGGAAGAACGGCTAATGATGCTGTAACTGCTTGAGCATAATGTTCAAGCACAGCGAAGTGCCCTCGCAGGTCAAACCGACCGGCGGGGGCACTTCCTCTTAACGTGTCCCACTTCACTGGGGTGAAAGGATAGGCTCGGAGTAGGAAGTACAGAATGTGTTCAACCTGATCCAAGGAAGGTGATGACATGGAGATTGGTCGCTTTATCGAAGGGCAACCATGCTGGCTCGAACTCCGGACATCTGTTAGGCGCGAAGCCCTCGACTTCTACACGGGCCTACTCGAATGGCAATACGAAGACCGTGAGGGACTCACCACCGCGTTGATCCGCGGCCGCGCCGTCGCCTCAATCGTCGACAAAGTGGATGAGTCCCGTCCGGACGAATGGATCACCTACATCGCTGTAGCCTCCGTCGATGACGCAATCGAACGCGTCAAAGAAGCCGGCGGCGTCGTCCTCGAAGAAGCCCAGAACCGTCCAGGCCTCGGCCGGGTCGCACTGGTGGCTGACAGCCCAGGTGAGCTCGCCGCAGTCATGGGCCTCTTGGAGATCGGCGAGCACCAAGGCTACGAGGTCTACTACAAGGCAGGCGCCCCGTACTGGCACGAACTCTACTCACGGAACTTCCCAGGCACCGTCAAATTCTTCCAAGACGTCTATAGCTGGAAAGTCCAAAACGTATCTGATGTCGTCGGCCACGAATACGTGACCCTGCAGGGCGAAGAGTCAGGCCCGGTAGCCGGCATCATGAACGCCTCGAAAGTCCTCAAAGACAACATCCCGGCAACCTGGCGTATCTACTGGGGTGTCGCTAACGCTGCAGCACAAATCGATGTAGTCGCCCACCTCGGCGGACGCGCCGCAAGCTTCCCAACCGAAACGAACATCGGCGCAGTCGCATCCGTGATCGACCCAGGCGGTGCACGCTTCCTGATCGGCTCCGGATACCCCGTGCTCTAGACAGACTGGAGACAAGCGGTTGTTGGTGCACACCCTCGTTGAGGATGTGCACCAACTGTTTTAACAGCACAGCCAGCAGGGCCTGCGCAGTGACGCCGTGTTTGCTGTAGCTGGTGGGTGTCTGCGCAGATTTAGCGGCCTGTGAGGCCCACGCTTTCCATCTGCAACAGATGCGCCTTAGCCTGCTCGCCACCCAGGTATGCGCCGAGACGACCATCTGACCGGACGATGCGATGACACGGCAGCAGTATCGGCAAAGGATTGCTGGCACACGCGGTACCCGCGGCGCGCACCGCAGAGGCGTTACCGGCCATCTCAGCTAGTTGCGCATACGTGAGCCTAGACCCGTAAGGAATCTGGGAGAGCGCCCGCTGGGCTCTAACCCGGAACCCATCGCCGTGCGGTCCATCCAGCGGGACATCGAACCCCTCCCGTTTGAGCATGAAATACTCATCGAGCTGCTCCACAGCCTCATCCGCCCACGCTTGAGCCTGCTCACGGTGCCCAGGCTCGGCCTCTAAAAGTAGGCTTTCTATCCCATCTTCTGCACACGAGTGAACGCGATGCTTGAACTCGACGCGAGCGATCCCCGAAGGCGTCGCTGAGACCACGAGCGTCCCGATGGCAGAGGACAGTTCAGCTACCGCAGCCACATCAAGCAACGGTTGAGACATGTTTATACTCCCAGCTTTGTGATGCAGATGACGCCGTGCGTCGTCACATCAAGGACCAAATAAGTGTGTGGTTTTAGAATAGTTCGTCAGGTGAACCGCCATATGGCTTCACACAACATACGGAGGGCCCTCAAAATGGCTACAGAAACGCAACGAACTATCCGCGTTGGCATTGTCGGCTACGGCAACCTTGGCCGCAGCGTCGAAAAGCTTGTCCAGCAGCAACCCGACATGGAATTGGTCGGTATTTTCTCCCGCCGTGATTCCCTCGAAACCGAAACTCCAGTCTTCCCGGCAGCGCAAGCCTCCGAATACTCGGACCAGATCGATGTCCTGTTCTTGTGCCTCGGCTCCGCAACTGACATCCCGGAGCAAGCGCCCGGATTCGCCGAGAACTTCACCACGGTTGATACCTACGACAACCACACGTTGATCCCACAGCACCGCAAAGCCATGGATGAAGCCGCCAAGAAGGGCGGCAACGTCGCATTGATCAGCACGGGATGGGATCCGGGAATGTTCTCCCTCAACCGTACGATGGGGGAGGCATTCTTCCCGAAAGCCCAGCAGAACAGCTTCTGGGGAACCGGTTTATCGCAGGGGCACTCGGATGCGGTCCGCCGTGTAGAGGGCGTGAAGTATGGCGTCCAGTACACCGTTCCAGCAACGGACGCGATCGAAGCCGCCCGTGCAGGCAAAGGCGAGAACATCAACAAGTATGAGGCGCATGAGCGCCGCTGCTACATCGTCGCGGAGGAATCCGAGCATGAGCGGATCCGCGAGACCATTGAGACCATGCCGGATTACTTCGAGCCATACAAGACCGAAGTGAGCTTCATCTCTGAAGAAGAGTTCCTACGTGACCACCAAGGAATGCCGCACGGCGGCCGCGTGATCACAACCGGTGACCTCGAAGGTAGCCGAGCCACCATCGAATATTCACTGGACCTGGAAGCCAATCCGGATTTCACCGCAGCAGTACAGGTCGCTTACGGCCGCGCGGCGGCACGCTTGGCTGCTGAAGGTCGCACAGGAGCGGTCACGGTTCTTGAAGTTCCGCCATATCTGCTTTCGCCGACCTCCCTCGATGAGCTCGTAGAGCGAGACATCTGATGCCGCATCAACCTGAATCCGGCGGGGTGGACGTCACCACGCCGGAGACCCTGAACCGTGTTGCCCGCTCCCTGCCCGTGTGGGATCCACTACCGCCGGATAGCGCGTATGTTGAGTTGACCCACCCGGACGGTGCCCGCGTCCGTATCACAGCTGACGCGCTCATCGGCCGGCAACCCGGGGAGCACGCCGGGGAAGAAGGCGTGATCGGTGTGCCAGTTCAAGACCCGCACAAAAGTGTCTCCCGCGTGCACGCGAAGCTGTGGGTGACACCGTCCGCCCCGCCTTCAGTGAGCGATGCCGGGTCAGGAAACGGTACCCTTGTTCAACGCGGCGAGGACTATATTTCTGTTGAAGAGAACCCCGAACCGCTTGAAGATGGCGACATCATCTGGTTAGGTGACGTTGGATTGCGGACAACACTCCAGCATTAAACCTGCACGGTAGGATCGGCACGGTAGAGAAACTCTACGGTAGAAAAACTATGGACCAGTACGAAACTGCCCACGGCGCCCGGCTCTGTACCCACTACTTGCAGCGCGCCGTATCCGCGTGGCTCGCAGAGCCAGCTCCACACCAATGGATGGGGTTGCTTTCGGAGTTCTACGGGGCCTATGTGGCCGTGCCGGTCAACGAGTTCGGGCAACCGGTGACCTATGTTCATGAGGGTCAGCTCGCGGTTCCGGCGCACACCAGGCGCGAGGCAGTACCTGCGTGGTGTGCCAGAATCGGGTTGCAAGAAAGCCCGCGTGTGAACATCATGCTCGGGGATGAACTACTGGAATACCTTGCCGCGCGGCACCCTGATCATTGCGTTGTATTAGACCCGCAAGAAGCGGGTATCGCTATCTACCCTGTTGATGAATACGTGGCCGGATATTCGCGTTTCGGCCGTCTCAAAGCGGCGCTACGCCGGGGCGAGGAAGGCTATCAACACCCGGCGGGGGAAGTGATCCAGGAGCTTCTCAAGCCTGGCGCCGAGATCGTGTATATGCTCAGTCCCGGCAGCGGGCTTCGGCCGGGGGAGCAGCCGTATCCGCAGTTGGTTAACAAACCAGCTGATGGCGTCGGTGTGGGCAACGGTGCCTCGGCCGCTGATGCCGCCGTGGCAGGCTATGCCGGCGCGCCACCCGGCGGTGTTGTGGCTTGCCCCTTGTTCACATCAGCGCTTGAAGTGTTCCGTTTTCAGCCGCAAGCTGGAGCCGCTCAAACCAGTGTTGAATGGTTCCGCCGATACCTGCCAGCAGGCCTAGCGATCTGTATTGATCCGGCCGCTGACGGTAAGGTTATAGAACTTAGCGCCCAAGAATTGAACACAGCTGGTTTCTGGTTGTGACGCTGTGAAAGATAGTTGGGTCAAAGCAAACGCTCAGCATGCGATAAGGTTGTGACAGTTGTTAACACGAGTGAAGGAGTGGTCATGACTCAGGGCCAAGCGGATGGCCGCGGATATGGCGTGGAACCCTCCACCCAGACAACCTCAGTCGCCCTGCCACCAGTCAGCGACGAGGTCATTGCAAAATACCGTTTGTCTGAAGAAGAACGCCGTGCAGTAACGGCTCTTCCACAGGATTCAGCGCTACTGCTCTCCAACGAGGGTGAAGTCAAAGGCGCACGCTTCCTGCTGGATAAGGACGTGACCACGGTAGGACGCCGTCCGGATTCAGACATTTTCCTCGACGATGTCACCGTGTCCCGCAAGCACGCCGAATTCCGCCGGGAAGGCCGCGTGTTCCGTGTGGTTGACTCCTCGAGCCTCAACGGCACCTACGTCAACGGCGACCGCGTTGACGAAGTAGAGCTGCGTTCCGGTAGCGAGGTGCGCATCGGTAAGTATGTCTTGAAGTTCTACCAGCCACTTCCAGAGCAGTGACAAGACACAGAAGCCTTGACGTAGTTTTGGGTCGAAGCTCGGCTGCCGCGGCAGCGGCGCCGGCTACCGGCCCGAGCCGAGAACCTGCGTGCGCACCGCGTAAAGGCGTCAAGAACATCGGCGATGTCCTAGCCATCCTGCAAGATGATTTCCCGGCAGTGACGGCCTCGAAGATTCGCTTCCTCGAAGAAAAAGGCCTCATCACCCCGGCCCGCACCGCAGCCGGGTACCGCAAGTACACCTCCTCGGATGTTGAACGTCTGCGGTTTATCCTCGCGCTACAGAGGGATCAGTACCTTCCGTTGAAGGTCATCAAAGAACACCTCGATGCGGTCGATGCGGGGGAGAACCCGCAAGCTCTGCCTGGCGGAACTACGATCGCTCCACGCGTACTTGATGAGGTGGAAGCCGAACAGATCGCAGGCCACGTGCGCCCGCTCACGCGCGCCGAGTTGGCTGGCCGTGCAGGAGCATCGGTCGCTTTCGTCGATGAGCTGGTTGAGCTTGGCATGATCGCCGCCGGTGAGGATGAACTCTTCGGCTCGAACGCCTTACAGAGCGTCATTGCCGCGTTGCGTCTAGCCGAGTACGGTGTTCAGCCGCGCCACCTGCGCCTGGTCCGTACCGCCGCGGAACGAGAAGCCGCACTCATCGAATCAGTCGTGACTTCATCGCATCCGCGCCGCGACTCGACCTCCTCCGCGCGCGCCGCTGACCAAGCCGAGACGATGGCCGAGGCGCTATCAGTGCTTCACCGCGCGATGCTGCACAGCCGCATCGACCATTTCGACCGCTAGAGAACGCCCAACCAGGGAGTGTTTCTGTGACGTTAGAAGGTTATCGAGCCGTTTCTGTAGAGAACGCGTTGATCGAGTTGCCTTCGCAGCAACCCGTTGTGGTGATGCATGAAATCACTGGGGACCGGGTGTTTCCGTTGTGGATCGGCTCAGCTGAATTCGCGGTGATCTCCAACTTATTGGATGGAAGCCCCGCCAAACGCCCCCTCACGCACGACCTCCTGCTGGACATAGTCGATGCCCTGGATGCCAACATCTTGCGTGTGCGGATAGTGGACGTGGACGACATGACCTTCCACGCCCGGATCGACCTCGACAACGGCCGTGAAGTGGACTCCCGCGCATCCGACGCCGTGATACTAGGGTTGCAGCTGGACGTGCCGATCCTGATCACGAGCGAGCTTCTGGATCATGTAGGCGTAGTGCGCCCTGTGGACGAAGACCCCGGCGCAACTGAGGCTCAAGTTGAGGAATTCAAAGAATTCTTGGAAGGCCTCGACCCTTCGGATTTCAAGGATTGACCCGTCAGCTTTTAGAGATTGAACGCGACACGCCTTCAAGTTAAACATGAAGGTCTTTGACCACGGGGCTTATTCGGCCTAGTTTCTTAACTAGAAGAGTCTCCTCTTTACGACCTTGTTGTCTCACATCACTCGCATCCGAGAACTGCAAGGTTTAGAGCCGACCCAGTTCTCGAAGATTTGAACGCAAGGAGAGCGTACGTGACTCGCGACGTAGACCACCCGGATGTAGGCCATGTGGCGCCCGGAAGCCAGGGAATGCTGTTCGATGACGACCTCCCTGTGTTAGATGAAGCTGCGGGGTACCGCGGACCTACCGCATGCAAAGCTGCTGGAATCACGTACCGCCAGCTGGACTATTGGGCTCGCACCGGGCTTGTTGAACCAACCGTGCAGACCGCCGCAGGATCCGGCTCGCAACGGCTCTACAGCTTCCGCGATGTGCTCGTTCTCAAGGTTGTGAAGCGCCTGCTGGATACCGGCGTGTCCCTCCAACAGATCCGCACTGCAGTCGCGACCCTGCGTGAACGCGGGGTAGACGACCTCGCGCAGATCACCCTTATGTCCGATGGCGCATCGGTTTATGAATGCACCTCGGCTGACGAAGTGATCGACTTGGTCCAGGGCGGCCAAGGCGTCTTCGGTATCGCTGTGGGGCGAGTGTGGCGCGAAGTTGAATCCTCGATCTCCGAGCTACCGGTTGATTATGCGCGCAACGAAGACAACCCAACACCCGTTGCACACCCAGAGGACGAACTCGCACGCCACCGGGCACGCAAGTCTGCCTCCTGAACAGATACCCCAGCGGACTAGCCACGTAGCCTAACTGGCCTACCCTGCCACAGGTAAGGCAGAAACAGAACTTAAACGGATGTGGGGCTGAGACGAATTGTCGTCTCAGCCCCACAGCCGTTTAATGCACGTTTCTAAGTCAAGAGATCCTATGTGCGGGAGAGAACCCTCCAGCGGAGAAGGTGTTGGCGGAAGCTATGTGGCGGGAACTGTATGGCAGGAGTGATAAGGGTGGCAGCCGCGCGGCCGAGTATCTTAGCGGCGGCTGCGGCGTCCACTACCGCGGCGGCTAGCGTTCCTTTTCTTCTTCTCTTCCTTCAGCTGCGGCAAATCCGGTGCGATAGTGCGCAACGCTTCCTCGAAGGCCCCGGCCGTGTCACGTGCAGCACTTCCCGGCCAATGATGAACCGCATAAGCGGCCCCCTGAATCTGCTGCCAGTTCGGGGTCTCCGGGATCGGAGGCTGAACCAAGCCTTCGCCGAACATCACGGAAAGCTCGTTCAAGCGGAACGCATGCTCCGAGGAGTCACGACGGTAACGGTTCGCGATCACGCCGTAGGTGTCGATCGTGGTATGGAACTCGTCACGGAACAGCTTCAGTGCACGTAGTGCGCGCTCGGTGCCCGCAACAGAGAACAGCGCCGGTTCGGCCACCAAGAGCACACCATCGGAGGTGTACCACGCCATCCGGGTCAACCCGGACAGTGAAGGTGGGCAGTCAATCAACACGAGGTCATAATGCTTTTCCGCGCCCTCGAGTACACGCTGAAGACGCTTCAGATCGCGCGTGCGGATGTCTGGGCGGTCATAGTAGCCGGTCATCGCAGACCCTGGCAGAACATCCAAAACCGCGTTCGGGTTGCCGTTGGCTTGCTCGCGCGCGGTCCACGCGGAAGGTGCGGGATCCGAATCGATCGAAGCCTTCCTCGGGGACTTCAACAGCTCACCGATCGGTTCCGTCGCGTTGGGCGAAACACCCAAACCAGTCGATGCGTCCGCGTGAGGATCAAGATCAACAACCAGGGTACGAACTCCAGCGGCGAGAGCGGCAGAAGCCAAACCCAAGGTGACGGAGGTCTTACCGACGCCTCCCTTCAGCGAAGACACGCTGATGATCTGCACAAGCAAACACATCCTTGATGAGACGGAACCATGAAGCACGCAGTTATGTTGCGCTCACTAGGCTACCGCCACGATGTATTCGAGCCGGGCAACCGCAGGGAAACCCTGCAGATCCACGCCAGCCTGTATGCGCAACACACTGTTCACATCATATCTAATAGGGTTCTAAGCCTCGGGTTGATTCCCGCTGTGTTCCGGAAGGTTTTTTCGATCCGTTGTGTTCGGTGGCGAAGCTCGTTGCATCGCCGGTGTCCGCACCCCGTGGCAGGGCCCGGGATAAGGCACGGGGTAGGGCCCCGGGATAGGGCACGGAACCGAGGCTGGCCCCGTAACATCGAGCGCTTATGTGAACCCGAGCCAGGATATTTCAGGAATCTATATAAGATGTTGCCACCTGGATATATGTCCACGGACGCTACCTCTCCAGCAGAGATACGTTTTCATCGAACAAGACGGCTGCACCAGTGTGGCCTAGATACAAGGAGGCTTGGCTGTGAAGCAGAAAAGCAAAGTGTTGGTCGCTAATCGTGGTGAGATCGCGATCCGCGCGTTCCGAGCCGCCGTTGAACTAGGGATGGACACCGTAGCCGTATATCCGTGGGAAGACCGTAAATCCATTCACCGGCAGAAAGCCGATGAGGCCTACCGCATCGGCGAAGAAGGCCGCCCGTTGCGTGCCTACCTCGATGTTGAAGAGATCATCCGAGTAGCGAAGTCCTCCGGAGCGGACTTTATTTACCCAGGTTACGGGTTCTTGTCCGAGAACCCGGACCTTGCTCGCCGCGCTGCCGAAGAAGGTTTGACCTTCGTAGGGCCGCCAGCCGAAGTTCTTGAACTTGCCGGCAACAAAGTCGCTGCGATCAACGCCGCCAAGCAAGCCGGCATCCCAACGCTCGCCTCGACCGACCCGTCAGAAGACATCGACCACCTACTCAGCCAGGCCGAGACAATCGGCTTCCCGATCTTCGTCAAAGCCGTCGCGGGCGGCGGTGGCCGCGGCATGCGTCGCGTTGAGAAAATCGAAGACCTCCGTGACGCCCTCGAAGCCGCATCGAACGAAGCCGCAACCGCGTTTGGTGACGGCAACGTCTACCTCGAACAGGCTGTGCTGAAGCCCCGCCACATCGAAGTCCAAATCCTTGCCGACGGTGAAGGCAACACGATTCACCTCTACGAACGTGACTGCTCGGTTCAGCGCCGCCACCAAAAGGTTGTTGAAGTAGCTCCGGCGCGAGACCTCGACCCAAAGGTGCGCGAATCGATCCTCAAAGACGCCGTGAAGTTCGCGAAGGCCGTGGGCTACCGCAACGCGGGAACCGTCGAATTCCTGCTCGACACCGAAGGCGAACGCGCCAACGAATACGTGTTCATCGAGATGAACCCACGCATCCAGGTTGAACACACCATCACCGAAGAAATCACCGACGTCGACCTCGTCGCAGCTCAGCTGCGCATCGCGATGGGTCAGACCCTCGCCGACCTCGGCCTGAGCCAAGACACGATCCAGCCGCGGGGAGCCGCGGTGCAGTGCCGCATCACCACCGAAGACCCAGCCCAAGGCTTCCGCCCCGACGTAGGAACCATCGCCGCATACCGTTCCGCAGGCGGCACCGGTGTACGCCTCGATGGCGGCACCATCTATGCGGGCGCCGAAATCTCGCCACACTTCGACTCACTGCTCGTGAAACTATCGACCCGCGGGGCGACCTACGACATCGCGATCCGTCGCGCCCTCCGCGCACTCGACGAATTCCGCATCCGCGGCGTGGCGACCAACATCCCGTTCATCAAAAACGTGCTGAGCCACCCCGAATTCCAGGCCGGGCCTGTCGCAACCGACTTCCTCGACAGCCACCCAGACCTGACCGACATTCAGCCAAGCCGCGACCGCGGAACCAAAGCACTGGCCTACCTCGCAGACGTCACCGTGAACCAGCCCCACGGTCCACGCCCCGACATCATCAACCCCGCACTCAAACTACCCGCCTACCCGGGCCACACCCTCAACGACCCGGAAGCATCCCCATTCGACACCGCCAGCGGGCCAGCACCAGCCGACGGTTGGAAACAAGTGCTCGATGAGCAAGGCCCTGAAGGTTTCGCCCAGGCCCTACGCGCGCACACAGGCCTAGCCGTAACAGACACAACCTTCCGCGACGCACACCAATCGCTGTTGGCAACCCGCGTACGCACCCGCGACCTGCTCGCCGCAGCACCCGCGGTAGCCCACACCCTCCCACAACTACTCTCGATCGAAGCATGGGGCGGGGCAACCTACGACGTCGCGTTGCGCTTCCTGGGTGAAGATCCCTGGAAACGCCTCGAACTCCTCCGCGCCGCAGTACCGAACATTCCAATCCAGATGCTGCTGCGCGGCCGCAACACGGTCGGCTACACCCCATACCCGCAAGAAGTCACTGAAGCGTTCGTCGAACAAGCCGCGAAAGCCGGCGTGGACATCTTCCGCATCTTCGACGCCCTCAACGACATCGACCAAATCACCCCGGCCATCGCCGCTGTACGCAAAACCGGGACCGCCGTGGCAGAAGCCGCACTCTGCTACACCGGCAACCTGCTCGACCCTGAAGAGAAGCTCTACACGCTCGAGTACTACCTCGAACTCGCCCAAAAAATGGTCGACGCCGGCGCGCACATCCTCGCAATCAAAGACATGGCAGGCCTGCTGCGCCCAGCCGCAGCAACCCGACTCGTGACAGCACTACGGGAACGCTTCGACCTACCAGTCCACCTCCACACCCACGACACCGCAGGCGGCCAACTAGCAACCCTGCTCGCTGCCGCACAAGCTGGCGTCGACGCCGTGGACGTCGCATCCGCGGCGATGGCAGGCACCACATCCCAGCCATCCATGTCCGCGCTCATCGCCGCAACCGACAACACCGACCACGAAACCGGGCTGTCCATGACCGCGGCATCCGACCTTGAACCATACTGGGAGGCACTACGCCAGGTCTATGCACCATTCGAATCCGGACTCAGCTCACCAACCGGGCGAGTCTACCGCCACGAAATCCCCGGCGGACAACTCTCCAACCTCAGGCAACAAGCGATCTCACTGGGGCTGGCTGACCGGTTCGAAAAAATCGAAGAAGCCTACGCGGCAGTTGACAAGATCCTCGGCCACCTCATCAAGGTCACCCCATCCTCCAAGGTTGTGGGCGACCTCGCGCTCGCGCTCGTAGGCGCCAACGTCGACCCAGCCGATTTCGAGCAAGACCCAACACTGATCGACCTGCCAGCATCCGTGGTCGGATTCCTCTCCGGAGAACTCGGGACACCAGCAGGAGGCTGGCCAGAACCATTCCGCAGCAAAGCGCTCGCCGCGGGTGCGAAAGACGTCTCCGTGGTGCCGCTGGATGCTGAGGATGCCGAAGCCCTCAAAGGCGAGGATGAGACCGTTCGGGAGACCCTCAACCGTTTGCTCTTCCCCGCGCCAACCAAGGAATTCAAGCAGAAGCAAGAAGAGTTCGGCGACCTCTCCGTGCTCGAAACCCGCGACTGGCTCTATGGCCCGGAACGCGGCGAAGAATCACTCATCCCGCTTGAAGAAGGTGTGCGCCTGCTGGCAAGCATCGAAGCGATCTCGCCAGCCGATGAACACGGCATGCGGACCGTTCACTGCCGACTCAACGGCCAATCACGCAACATTCAAGTTCGTGACCGCTCGGTTGAGGCTCGGGTCGAACAAGCCGAAAAGGCCGACCCCGACAACCCGGCGCACGTGGCCGCACCATTCGCAGGTGCAGTCACCGTTCGCGTCAAACCAGGCGATACCGTGGACCGCGGCGGCCGCGTAGCAACCATCGAAGCAATGAAGATGGAAGCTGCGATCACCTCACCGACCGGTGGGGTAGTCCGCCGCGTACTGATCGACGGGACCGGGCAAGTCAACGGCGGCGACCTCATCGTCGAATTCGAACGCGACTAAACACCCAACGCTGGGGCGCAGCCTCGGCCCTAGGAAAGGGACCGAGGCTGCGCCACAGTAGCGGCCCGCATGCGAACATGACTGGCCCTCCATGCGAAGATGAAGGCATGACTCATTACGATTTGGTGATCGTCGGTTCCGGCTCAGGTAACTCGCTTGTGACCCCGTTCTGGGACAACAAGAAAGTTGCCATCATCGACGGCGGGGTCTTCGGGGGAACCTGCCTCAACAAAGGATGCATCCCCACGAAAATGTTCGTGGTGCCCTCAACACTGGCCGCCGAAACCGAACACCTCCGTAAGCTCGGCATCGACATGCACGTCGACGCCGTGCACTGGGCGAAAATCCGTGACCGGATCTTCGGCCGCATCGACCCGATCTCAGAAGCCGGTCGTAAATACCGTGCCGAAGAGCTTGAGAACGTGGACCTCTACGAGGAGAACGCTCGCCTCGTGAACCCGCACAAACTCGTGACCGATTCCGGCAAAAAGATCAGCGCAGACCACGTGGTGCTCGCCAACGGCTCCCGCCCCTCACTACCATCGGTGCGCGGCATGGACCTCAAAGGTGTACACACCTCGGATACGATCATGCGCATCGAACGCCTCCCACGCACCATGGTGATCGTCGGAGGCGGGGTCATTGCCGCGGAGTTCGCCGCGATCTTCCACGGGCTGGGCGTTGAAGTCACCCAAGTGGTGCGCGGCGAACAACTACTCAAACACTTCGATGACGAAATCGCCGACGCCTTCACACAGGCCGCCCTACGGCGCTGGGACATCCACCGCGGCTGGGACATCAAACGCATCGGCGTGGGCGGAGATGCCGAACTCGCCGCAGAATTCACCCGCGGCGATGAAAAACTCACCCTCAACGCAGACATCGTGCTCATGGCCACCGGCCGCGTCCCGAACTCTGACACGATTGACGCTCACGCCGCAGGACTCGACACCGATGAATCAGGGTTCATCCAAACCGACGAATACATGCGGGTGCTCTCTAACGGTAAACCGCTAGAAGGCGTGTGGGCGCTTGGCGACGTCACCAACCACGCCATGCTCAAACACGTCGCTAACCGCGAAGCCCGCGTGGTCTCCCACAACATGGAAAACCCGAAACAGCTGCGTGCAGTAGACCACAGCGTCATCGCCTCCGCAGTGTTTTCCAACCCGCAGGTTGCCTCCGCAGGTCTCACTGAGGCTCAAGCGATCCGTGCCGCGGAAGACCAAGGCCGCGACGCCAACGACGTCATCGCCTACACCCAGCGTTACGGGGACGTCGCCTACGGGTGGGCACTCGAAGATGAGGAAGGCCTCGTGAAACTCATCGCCGAGAAATCAACGGGCAAGATCCTCGGTGCTTTCATCATGGGGGAGCAGGCACCAACACTGATCCAGCCGCTCATCCAAGCGATGACGCTGGGAACCGACGCATACACGATGGCGCGGGCACCCTACTGGATCCACCCGGCACTGACCGAAGTAGTCGAAAACGCGCTCCTAGGGTTGGAAAACCAGCCGCCAAAGAACCCGCCGCTATAAGACGCAGAGGCCTTAGCGGGCCCCTGCCCAGGCCTTCACTAAGGTTTGTAGAGTTTCTCGACCTCATCCTGGAAGTCCTTCAACACAATCTGCCGGCGGATCTTCAGGCTCGGCGTCAAATGCCCTGTCTCTTCGGTCAGGTCAGTCGTCAAAACCCGGAACTTACGGATCGACTCAGCACGCGAAACCGTGTCGTTCGCCGAATCGATACCTTCCTGGATGTCCGCGAGAAGATCCTTATTTTCTACAAGGTCCTCAATCTTGGTGTCGGAAGGGAGGTTATGGCGTTCGAGCCAGCCTGGCAGCGCTTCCTCATCAACCGTGACTAGCGCGCCAACGTACGGGCGGCCCTCACCAACCACAACACACTGAGAAACGATCGGCACACTACGGACGCGGTCCTCCATGAGGCCCGGAGCTACGTTCTTACCGGAGGCCGTCACCAGGATCTCTTTCTTACGGCCCGTGATGGTGAGGAAGCCGTCCTCATCGATCGTGCCCAGGTCACCCGTGGCGTACCAACCATCAACGAAAGCGTCCTCCGTAAGGTCTTCACGGTTGTAGTAGCCCTTGAAAACACACACGCCCTTGACGAGAATCTCGCCGTCCTCGCCGAGTTTGATCTCATTGCCCGGGACCGGGCGGCCGACAGTGCCGATCTTGATCTTCTCGGGAGTGTTCACCGTGACAGGCGCCGCCGTCTCAGTAGCTCCGAAGCCCTCCAGCACGGTGAGGCCAATACCGTTGAAGAAGTGGCCCAAACGTTCACCCAGTGCACTACCGCCAGAGACCGCATGAGTCACCTTGCCGCCCATCGCGGCACGCAGCTTCTTATAGATCAGCACATCGAAAATCTTGTGCTTCACGCGGGTGCTCAGCGAAACCTTACCCTCAAGGGACTGACGCGAATACTCTTCAGCGACTTTCGCGGCACGCGCGAAAATTTTGCCCTTGCCGCCATCTTCAGCCTTTTGTTGCGCCCCGTTGAAAACTTTCTCAAACACGCGAGGAACAACGAGCAAGAACGTCGGCTTGAACGAATCCAGCGCCGGCAATAGGTTCTTCAAATCCGAGGTATGGCCGGTGCGTGTGCCACCGCCGACCGCCATCAACGCGATGAAGCGGGCGAAAACGTGAGCCAACGGCAAAAACAGGATCGTGGACGCGTCCGGGGTGATAACGCCGGGAACCGCTGCGGCCGCGTTGTCTGAAAGGTCCACAAAGTTCGCGTGCGTGAGTTCGCAACCCTTCGGTTTCCCCGTTGTGCCCGAGGTGTAGATGATCGTGGCGATGTCCGTCTTCTTCCGCGGAGCTTCCTGCTGAGCGCGCTGCTCCTCTGAGACGTTCTCGCCGGCAGCGCGCAGCTTATCCAACCCGTCCTCGTCGATCACCAACGTCGCTGAGATCTCAGAAAGCGACTCGGAATCCTTAGCGCGCTTAACAGCCTGGGCATGCCTGGAATTCTCAACGACAACGATCTGCGAGCCAGAATCCTTCAAAATCCAGGCGACCTGGCTAGGGGAGGAGGTCTCATAGATAGGAACCGAAATACCGCCGGCATACGCGATAGCGAAATCGACCAGGCTCCACTCATAACGCGTTGCTGACATCAACGCGACCCGGTCTCCGGGCTTCACGCCGTAATGCATCAATCCGCGTGCGATGAGCTTGGCATCCGCTGCGAAATCTCTAGCGGAAACATCAACCCAACCGTCGCTACCGTCCGGTTTAGAGAACAATGCAATATCGCCATTCTTCTCTAAATGACGGTCGACCAGGTGAACCAACGTAGCGTCTTCTGGGTTCACAACCTCGGCCGGAACAGAAACGGTTTCCACAAGCAAACTCCTGACTATCGCGTGCGGGACGAGCCACACCACCTCAAATGTGATGTGCATCACTTTGGCTACCTACTACTTTATGCCATTGCCCCTACCCATGCGTAACCAGGTGTCTCTTAGATCGCTAAACACGCGCCCCGTCATCCCATGGATCACGAGGATGCCGCGGCAACGTCCAGCCCAAATACAACAAGGCACCCAGTTCACCGGCGATGAAAACCCACCACATGAAAGGCGCGATACTCACCTTGAACATGACCAGCAGGAGTATTACAAGCGGCAAGGCCACCACAACGGACCACGCCAGAACCCTGTCTGGACGTCCAGAGAAAATCGACGGCGGATCTTCAGGAACATAATCAGTGTCCTCACCCCACCCAGCGGCATCCTCTATCGGAGACCAATCCCGCGGACCTGCAAGGTGAGCACCGGAGCCGGCAGAATGAACAGCGGAGCTAGGTTCGGAGGGAGGCTCAGCCGTGGAATCAGCGTCAGCCTTTCTGGTGGGATAGAACGGCTGAGAGGCGAAGAAATCCTCGAGTTCCTCGGATTTCCGCTGTGCCTGCGCTTCAGCATCTGTTACGCCCGGGTCCATGGCCTCGAGGCGAGCTACAAGATCAGCCCACTCCGCATCGTCATCACGGCGTTCCTTCACCGCAACTCACACACCCTTCGCGGTATTCGTTACTGCATCATGCTTGCCGCCAGAATTGTGCTTGCCGCCAGAAGCACGCAAACGCTGAGCGATCTCATCAACCTCATCTCGGGACGTCGAGAAGATCAGCGGGGCATCCTCATCCAACGTAGCTACGTGATAGCTGTTGCGGAGTTCAACGTAACGCACCTGATCACGCACACGAGACTGAAGGCCACGGTAGAAGACCCTCACCGACGAATCCGGAATAATATGATCCACGGTCGAACGGAACAACGTGATCGGGGCATCCACCCCAGGCAACATGCGACGGGTGCGGGCCACCAAACGCGTCATCTGATCCACCGCGGTCACAGGCACCCGTTCATAAGCGGTCTCAGAAACGCCCTCTTTGCGGACGTCACCCCCGATTGAGCCAACCGTAGGCAAAAACCTCTTCATGACGCCCGCAAACGAAGCCATAGGTGGATACGTGAACGCAGGGTTCACAAAAAACAAGTGATCCGGGCGGCGCACCGCACCCAGATAAGCCGTCAACGTCCCGCCCATCGACAAGCCGCCCACCGCAACGGCATGGCACTCAGCGGCCAAAGCATCGTAAGCGTTCTCCACCGCCTGGCACCAATCATCAACGGTCACCGACTCAAGATCCTGCCAGCGCGTACCGTGGCCGGGAAGGAGGGGCATAGAAACAGTGTGCCCAGCATCCTGAAGGGTCTTGCCCCAATCGCCCATGCATGCCGGATTAGACGTGAACCCATGAATCAACAGGACACCCACACCGCTCGTACCGGCAACGAACTGCCCCCGCGCAACGCCGTTGTGCCCCTGCGCAACGCCGCGGCTCTGGGTGGCATCGTGACCGTGGACAGCGCCGTGATCGTGCGTGGCATCGTGACCCTGGACAGCGCCGTGATTCTGAGTCCCCATCAATGGCCCTTTCTGGAAAATGCATCGGACATGAGTGGCTAGTGGACACACTACCGGCGTGCCCTAGGCGTTGACTGTATTACGCCTAGAACGCAAGACTTTATGCCCGCACCACTCGGCTCCGTAGACTAGAGAAATGCAGACAAACGCCACATTCCCTGACGCTGGATCCCAAACAGGCCCGGCCGCTAACCCGGCCCTGGACCGGTGGCGTTCGCTACCGATCAAACAGCAACCAGACTGGGCGGGCACCGAAACCCACGCACGTGCCGTTGCTGAACTCGGAAATAAGCCGCCGCTGGTCTTCGCAGGCGAAGTCGATGCGCTACGCGACCAACTGGCGCGAGCAACCCGCGGCGAAATGTTCGTGTTGCAAGGCGGGGACTGTGCCGAAACATTCGCCGGCGCAACCGCAGACAAAATCCAAGCCCGCGTCAAAACCATCCTGCAGATGGCCGTGGTCCTCACCTATGGTGCGCAAATGCCGGTACTGAAGATGGGGCGCATGGCAGGCCAATTCGCTAAACCACGCTCATCTTCGACCGAAACCCGCGACGGGGTGACCCTGCCAACCTTTCGGGGCGAGATCGTCAACGGTTTCGAATTCACTGAAGAAGCACGCAAACCAGACCCGATGCGCATGGTGACGGCCTACAACACTGCAGCCGCTACCCTCAACCTGATCCGCGCGTTCACACAAGGGGGTTTCGCTGACCTACGTTCAGTGCATTCCTGGAACCGTGGCTTCATGACCAACCCCGCCTACCAGGAATACGAAGAACTCGCCGCAGAAATCGACCGTGCCGTGCGTTTCATGGATGCATGCGGAGCCGATTTCGAAGCGCTACGGCGCACAGACTTCTACGCGGCACACGAAGCGCTCCTACTGGACTACGAACGCGCGCTGACCCGCACCGATTCCCGTACCGGCAACCCATACGCGACCAGCGCCCACTTCCTGTGGATCGGTGAACGCACCCGCGAGATCGACGGCGCGCACGTCGATTTCCTCTCACACGTTGAAAACCCGCTCGGAGTCAAACTTGGCCCCACCTCCACAGGGGAGGACGCGCTACGTTTGATCGAGAAACTCAACCCCAAGCGCATCCCAGGCCGCTTGACGTTCATCACCCGCATGGGGGCCACCAACATCCGCGAAAAGCTCCCACCCATCGTGGAAGCGGTCAAGAACGCTGGCGAAGACGTTTTGTGGATCACCGACCCGATGCACGGCAACACCGTGACCAGCTCCAACGGCTACAAGACCCGCCGCGTGGAAGACGTTATGGACGAAGTCAAGGGTTTCTTCGAAGTGCACCAGTCGCTCGGGACCGTGCCAGGCGGTCTCCACATCGAAATGACTGGCGATGACGTAGCTGAATGCCTCGGCGGGGCAGACCCGATCCGGGAAGACCAGTTCGATGACCTCTACGAAACCGTATGTGATCCACGCTTGAACCATTCGCAATCCCTTGAACTAGCGTTCCAGGTAGCCAATGGCCTAGCGCACCGTTAACCCGTAGCCGTAGAACCGAACAACACGAGCCGAACACGAGCCGAACACGCAAGCTGAGCTCACAAGAGGGGCAGAGGAAGGGAACCATGAGCGAGAAGAACACCCAGACCGGTCTCATAACCGGCCCGTACGCCCTGTTTGATCGCGATGAGGACCGTAACGACCTCATCAGCGGGTTCTGGCGGGCTGACTACGCCCCCAACACGCTACCGGAGAGACTCGTGCTTGCTTTCCTGGGGCCCACCGTGGACGAGTTCGCGCACGAACGCGGCTGGGAATGCCGGGTTGAGCTGGATTCGATCACCCGCGACTACCCGTACTGGGTCACCGAACACAACGGGGTAGAAGTCGGCGTAGTGTTAGCTCCGCTGGGGGCATCCGCGGCAACACAGAACCTCGAATTCGGTGTGGCGCTAGGCGCTAACAAAATCATTGCAGTGGGTAGCTGCGGGGCGCTCGACACTCAAGAAGAGAACGTGTTCTTCATCCCGGAGCGTGCGCTGCGCGACGAGGGAACGAGCTTCAAATACTTGCCAGCTGAAGACTGGATTGACCTCGATGCCGCCGGCATTGAAGCTGTTGAGGCGGCACTTGCGGCTCAGAACCGTGCCGGGGAACGGGTCACCGTATGGACCACCGACGGGTTCCTGCGTGAAACTCCGGCGATCATCGAACGCCGCCGAGCAGCCGGATGCGACGTCGTGGACATGGAATGCTCAGCGCTCGCGGCAGTATCCCGCTTCCGCGGCGCAACCTACGGACAGTTGCTCTACACGGCTGACTCGCTCGCCGACCTCGACCAGCACGACCCACGCGGCTGGGGGAAAGCCTCCCGCGGCATCGCACTCGACCTCGCCATCGAGGCCGCAACCCGGCTGTAAGTCAGTAGCCGGCGCCGGTCTTCAACGGCTGAGGGGCAAGACAGCTGAGGGCAAGACGGCTGAGGAGAGCTACACGGCGTGAGGGCTAGACGACGCCGATCACAACGGTTGAGCCGCGCTTGAGCATCTCACCGGCCCGCGGACGTTGTTGCACCACGTTATCGAGGACTGTACCGAAGGAACCTTCCTCAACGGACACTTCGAATCCGGCGTCTTCGAGGATCTGCCGGGCTTCGTCCGTGCTCTTGAACCTCACATTCGGGACCTCTACCAGGTCAGGGCCCTTCGAGACGACCATCTCGATTTCGCTACCACGTTCCACTTTCTCGCCACCATTAGGGGAGGTGCGGATTACCGCACCTTCCTCGTAGGTGTCAGAGAACTCCGCTTCACCGACCACCACAGTGAAACCTGCGGCTTCGAGGAGATCTTTCGCATCGGACTCGTTGCGGCCCTGCACACGCGGGATCTCGACAGGGGCAGGGCCGGACGACACCACCACATCGATCTTTGAGGCTTCCGCGATGCTTGAGCCGAACTCCTCAGATTGTTCAATGATCTTGCCGGCTTTGGCTTCGTTGTGGCGTTCGGTCACCTTACCGAGCTTGAGATTGGCTTCCTCCAGCTGAGCTTGTGCAGCTTTACGGTCCAGACCGTTGAGGTTCGGGACGCTCACCATCCTCGGTCCGCGCGAAATCACCAGGTTCACTCCCTGGTACCGGCGGACCGACTCACCGGCTTTTGGGTCAGTAGCTATGACCTTGCCTTTCGCGACCGTGGCCGAGTAGTCCTCGCTCGTGTTCGCGTGGGTCCCGACTTCGTCAAGCTGGGATACCGCACTGGCTTCCGTCTGGTTCCTCAGATCAGGCACCACTACTTCAGCGCCCGGTCCGGAACCGAACCACCACGCACCCAGGCCGGCACCCAAGACCAAAATGAAGACGATGAGCGCGATGAACCAAGCCTTCCGTTTGGTTCCCGGCCGGGACACGGATTCAGATGGTTTGCGTGCCGCGCGCCCCGTGCGTGGTCCCGTCTTAACCGCGGAAGCACCCGCACCTGCTACGGAACCGGATTCGTTACTTTCGAAGGAACCCGGCCTGATCTCGTGCGATTGGGTGTCATCAGGCAAACTCAGCTGATGATGCGGGATCCCGCCCTCCGGAACCACAGTCGTATCCGAATCTGGCGGAGGTGGCGTGACAACCGATGTTCCTTCATCGTGCGGAAGCGGAACGTAGGTTGTCGGCGCATCGTTATCCGCCGCATCGTCGTCACTGCTCTGCGCTTGGTGACTGTTCTGCGCTAGGTGCTTAGCTCCAGCGGCGTCCCCGGCGTCAGTCAGTTCGTCTTCGCTCGGGCGGGTGCGGGCCAACAGGTTCTGTGTAGCGACCACCAGATCATGCAGGGTGACCGGTTCATCACCTAAGTCGAGGTCCTCTTCTGAAAGGTGACGCTCCACGTGGCGCAACGCGTTGAGGAAATCCCCGGCGTGGGTCGGGCGTTTATCTGGTTGCTGCTCGGTGGCCCACGCAACCAGATAATCGAAGTCCTCGTTCAGTTCCGGCACTGTGACCGATGGCGCGGGAACCGTCTCGTTGACGTGGCGCATCGCTACATCCCACGCCGTCTCCCCGGTGTAGGGTTGCCGTCCCGTCAAAAGCTCATACAGCAGAATGCCGCACGCATAAATGTCGGTGCGTTCATCTGCGCCGCGCCCGGTCACCAACTCGGGGGAGACATAAGCGACAGTGCCGACCAGCCCGCCGGTAGCGGTGTGTTCGCTTGCGGCCCGGGAAAGACCGAAATCTGCGAGTTTGATGCGGCCATCCGCTGAGATAAGAACGTTCTCAGGCTTGATGTCACGGTGCACCATGTTCGCTTCATGCGCGGCAGCGAGGCCGGAGAGGATCGCTTCCATGACTTCAAGCGCTGCTCGCGGAGCCATCGCGCCCTGGGTCCGCATGACATCACGCAACGTCACGCCCGGAACATACTCCATGACGAGGTAGGCTTCGGAACCGTCAACCCCTTGGTCATAGACATTGACAACGTTGGGGTCACTCAACCGCGCTGCCGAGATCGCTTCCGCCTCGAAGCGTTCAACGGATTCCTTGGTTTCGGCAAGGTGCGGATGCAAAACCTTCAACGCGACCTGGCGGCGCAGCTTCAAATCCGTACCCAAATACACCGTGGACATGCCTCCGCGCGCAACTCGGCGCTCGATGCGATAACGATCATCGAGCACTTCGCCAACTAATACGTCGCGGCGTCCTGGCATAGTCACACCTCGATCTTAGGGGAAAGCAGAGCAGAAACCATTCAAGCGCACCCTCATGGGGAGTCACACCTCGAACTATACGAGCCGTATTACCCCGGGGTATACGACCAAGGGATGAGCCGCGCAGAGATAGTCGCAACTCTTGATTGGTTGCGGCGCTGGGCTGGAAGCGGTGGGCGGGATGCGCTGGGCTGGATGCGGTGGCGGGTTTGAAGTTGGGGTGCTTGAAATTGCGATGCGTTAAACATGCGGGCGTCCGGTGTTTAGTCCGGACGCCCACATGGGTATGAATATTGAGTGTTTAGGATGCGCGGCGGGCGCGTGCGGCGCGGCGCTTCATTGCGCGGCGTTCGTCTTCGCTGAGCCCGCCCCACACACCGGCGTCCTGGCCGGTCTCCATTGCCCACGAGAGGCATTGTTCGATGACCGAGCAGGTGCGGCACACGCTCTTCGCTTCTTCGATCTGCAGGAGTGCAGGACCTGTGTTGCCGACTGGGAAAAAGAGGTCAGGGTCTTTTTCCAGGCAAGCGGCTTTATCGCGCCAACTCATGCGGTGAATGCTCCTTGGTTGCTGTGGCGACAGCCCACGATGCTCCGTGGGATCGCCGTGTTGTTGCGTCAGTGTCGCAACATGTTCGTTGTGCCTGCGGTCTTCATATCGGTAGTGCAGGCTGTTCGTTTTGTTTACATCGATGCTGGAGAAACAAGACGGCCCACATGACGTGGGCCGGTGCGTCTACAACATCAGGTACTGACATCAATTTTCCCACGGGGTTGGTAGCTAGACAAGGGTGAATGCTACTTGAAAGTCACTAATTGGTATGGCGTTGATCACCGTTTGTGCACTAAGAGCTGAGATTCTGTTGGCCTTCGTTATCCATCCGTACACGTTCGAAATGTAGATGTGGAAGACGGTTTCCCGTGCCAGGTTCGATGGGTGCACGTTCTCAGACCTAGAATGTTGGGCATGATGACTCAGCCTTCCCAGCCCGCCAAACGCTCCAAGCAGGCAGATTCTTCTCAGCAGGCGCACTCTTCCAACCAGGCGGAGCCTCGTGAGGTTCGCATGGTTGCTCCTGCATCTGTCAAAGTGACTGTGGCGATGCTTGGGTTGGAGGTCTTGGGGGTCGCGGCCGCTTTGATCATGTCGATCGTCAACCTCAATCAGCCGGGCCCGTTGAATATGCCGGGCCGCATCTTCATGTTGGTTCTGATTGCCGCGGCCGGTGCGGGTTTGTTAGTGACAGCGGTTCAGCATTACTTAGGTAAAGCGTTCACCCGCGCGATCATCGTGGTGTGGCAGCTGTTCCAGATCATCATTGGTGCCCAAGCGCTCGCCGGTGGCGGAGCGATGTTCGGCGGCGGTATCTGGTTGGGGCTTGCGATGGTGGTCACGGCCGCGGTTGCATTGGTGATGGTTTTCTCCCCGGCCACGCGTTTGTACCTTTCCATCGACGACGTCCCACGCTGAAACCTGCGAACACGGTTGGTGGGCGTCCGCTGTGTTCTAGCTGGTTCCTGCTCATCTTTTACGGCACAGGTGAGCCCGTTACGGCACGTGTGAGGCGATGGCCCTGTAGGTTGCTTGATTGATGTTGACCAGCACGTGGCCGGGCTGCGTTGTGCTGGCCAGGGGTGGATTCCACCCGAGAGGCTCGTAGTCGCTGCCGTTCAACGGTGGGATAGCGATGGTGTGGGTACCTAGTGCTGTGCTGCGCCACCAGGGCATGAGGTAGGGCAAACGTGCGGGGGCGCTAGCGCCGAAGATGATGGGTTTGCCGTCCTTGATGCGGCGTTGGCATAGCGAGATGAGGCTGGGGCTGAGCGCTTCAGCGTTGTCGATGACCCAGATTGTTTTTTCTTCCTGATCTTCTTCGGGCTCGTGAGAGGTTGCTTCAGGGTCGATGCGCTCGACCGTATAGCCGCTGCACCATGCATTGATGAGCGTGTTGCGTGCACGGTCATCAGCGCCGATCACTAGCCCGGCTGGTCTGGCTTGCACGAGCACGGGAATCTGCGAGGGAATTAGGGTGATATGCAGCGACGGGGCTGATCTTTCTAGGGTGGGCTGGGTAAGACCGCCGAGCGTGACGGTGCGCGGGGTGCGGTTCTCATCCCAGCGGTGGGGGTTATCCGCCAGTTGTGGTTCTGTGTCAGCGGTTGGTAGTTGAATTGCCAGCCCGTCGGCCGGCAGCGAGGCAGAACTGAGCACTCCGCGGCCTGGTAAGGAGGGGACGGGTCGGATGCGGGGCCATATGTGGCGGGCTTCAGCGGGGACTGCGAACGGCAGGTAGATCCGGTGGGTGAGCGTGGTGAAGATCCGTGAGGTCGCGAGATCTCGCCCGCCGTTGATGATGATCCCGATTTCGCCTTTGAGCGCGAGCTCCCGTACCGCGTGCTCCCTGTAGTTTGCTGCGCGCTCGGATGGGTCTGACCACCAGCTGTGTGGCGAGATGATCCAAAGCGTTGGCGGGACACCCGCGTGAGCATCGGCGGTTGCGTTCGGGAAGCGGCCGTTTTTCAGTTCTCGGAGCACCTCTGTTGCGAGGCTGGTCTGGTCGGGACCGACATAACAGCCCCACGCATGCTTGGTTGAGCGCAGTAGTCCGAGGCCGTCGAACACGATGACCGAAGAGGCAGAAGGGCCGCGCCCACTTGTGTTGCCATCAAGAGCAGCGTTAGTAGCAAGGTCAGTCTTGGCAGCAAGATCAGCGTTGGTAGCAAGATCAGTTGCGTTGCCTCCAAGAATGTGGGCGAGGCCTCGGATGACGGTGGCGTCTTCATTGCCATCGGCTCCGCACATCCCGATCGAATACGGCATCGGCGGCGCGAACTCCGTGATTCTCACCTGGGGCGTGTTCATGAGCCCCAGCGGAAGCTCTGCATCCGGCGAGGATCTGGCTGTGAAGAGCTCGTGCGGGCAGACTGTCTCAGGTAAAGGTGGCGGAATGAGGGCGTCGGACAGTTGCTGCGGTGCCCGGGCAAGGATCCGTTCCAGGCGTTGAGCAAGCGTAGGTATCCCTCCGCCGCACACCTCGCGAGCTGAAATATCAGTGACCCGCGGGCCAAGGACACCGACACGTAGCGTGGGTGGCGCGTCGCTGGTGGGCTCCACGAGCCCATGAATCAACGGGCTACCGGAGGAAGAAATAATGACGCTTCCAGGCTCCGAAGCCGGTATCTGCGCGGCGGCGGGAGAATTGATGAGTGACATCGAATCAGCGGCGTCCACAAGCCTGAGGCACATCACGAGCGAAATGTTCGCCTTGATCTCAGGAGTCACGATTCCCTGCGGCCGCTGGGTGGCCAAGACTAAATGCAGACCTAATGCACGCCCGAGCGTGGCTAGACGCATGATGTCGGTCAAGATGCTCGGGTGGTCTTGGGCGAGAATCCTGAACTCGTCAATCATCAGGATCAGCCGGGGCGGGGCATGCTCAAGCTCGGAAATGTCTGCGACTGAGGCCTCGTTCAACAGTTCTTCACGGCGGGTCAGCTCGACCCGCAGAGCCTCCACGATCCGGTAGATCTCACTTCCGTCAAGGTCAGTGACGCACGTTTCGATGTGCGGCAGCGCTTCAAGATCGCTGAAGGTTGCTCCACCTTTGAAATCGACGAGCGCAAGCCGTAGCTCTTCGGGGGAGTAACGGTCAGCCAGCCCGAGCACCCACGAACGTAGAAGTTCTGACTTGCCCGAGCCCGTGGTTCCTGCGATGAGGGCATGCGGCCCGTCCTTGACGATATCAATAACGAGCGGCGCACCGGCTGAGGTCACCCCCAAATCGGTGGCCACACCGTACCTGGCATCAGCGGTTTCGACGGGTGCGTCGGTACTGTGAGGCTCATCGGTACTGTGAGGCTCGCCGCTGCTGTGGGGTGACCCACCGATATCAGGCGTGCCGCCCAGCTGTGCAGCATCACCCTGCTGTGAAGCATCGCTCTGCTGCGAACCACTGTTGTGTTGATAGGTCAGTGCCGCGTGGTCAAGCGCATCAAAGCTGATGGTGTCAGGGCAGAAATCCTGCCGTGTCCCCTCGCTCAGCACCACAGCTTGTGGCCCAGCCGCACTGGACTCAGCGCACGAAATAACCCAATCACCAGGCAACGCGACACCCTCAGAGGCCAGAGAGCTACGCGTTTCAAGCTTCACCGTAACCGCCGACTGCACCGCGCCTGAACCCTGCGCTGCCCCTGAAGGCTGCGCTGCGCTAGGAGAGTGCGTTGCGCTAGGAGAATGCGTGGCGGATGAGGGGAACGCACTGCCTGGCGGGATGAGCAGGCATTCATAAGAGTTCACTGCGCTATCGAAGCGCACGCCATTTATACCCAGTAGACGGGCAGGTAAACGCGAAGAAGCCGGCAACACCATGCCCCACCCCGCAGGTATTCCACGCTCCAAGAAAGACACAACGACCGCGCTCAACACCCCAAGGCAACGCGCAGGCGGCCCGCAGATCGTCACCGTCGCGCCGGGTTGTACATGCACAACCGCCGGCCACACAACAGGCTTGCGCCGCAACCTAGAGGACAGCGCAACACTGCTTGGCTCACCGTTGACCGTCAGCCGAATACGTCGCTCGCGCACACTCCCGATACGTAGGCTAAGTGTCTGCGCGCTCGCCGAAGCCCCTCCGCTCCACGCTGCCGCACCCCTCGCGCCCTGCTGTTGTGAACCGAGATGAGAAGACCTCTGATGCCACGACGCGACAATTCGTGCGGGAGTAGGCGCGTGACGGCGCAGAGTCTCGATGTGCTGCCAGGCTCGCTGCCGTAGCGTGCGGCGATAGCGCCGCCGGTCCGCGATGTTCTGCCCGACCATAAATGATCCGGTCAAAACCCCCAAAGCACCGAAAACCATCATGAACCACGATCCCAACGCGACCCAAAGAACAATCCCAATCCCCAAAGGCGCGATAGCCATCACCAAACCCAGCCACGGGAACCGCGGCGGAGCCTGCATCGAAACATCAAGCCCCTGCGGCAACGGCCCAGAACCACGCTGCCGCCGCACAGCAACCACCAGCCGCAACGTCGTGTCACCAACCGTCACCGTATCCGCATCAGTAACACCGCGAGCACTGCTACCTGAGGAAACGCGCTCGCCGTTGATGGTGACCTCGCCATCGAGTGCTGTGACGGTGATGCCGGTCGGGTCCACTCGTAGCAGTGCGTGTTCGCGGGAGGTAGTGGGGTCGTTGAGCTGGATTCTTCCTGGTCCTCGGCCGATGAGGGATTCGCCGCGGGGTAGTGGGAACACGGTTCCGCTGTCGGGGCCTGAGTCCACGATGAGGTGGAGTGTGTCTCGGTGCCGGTGTGAGGCATTCTTGCTGCGCCCGGTGGTGGTGTTTGTGTCTTCTAGGAGCAAATGTTTCAGATATTGCGCGGCGTCTTTCCGAAGACCCGGAAGCTGAAATACGCGTGGGTTTCGTGGATCGAGCAGCAACATGGTGGGGAACTCCTGGGTGAAATCATTGAATTTCCGTGGTTGAAGACAACGTACTGAAGAACCGGCTGTGGGCTCCCTGTGAGTTGCTCTGGTGTGGATAAGCTCCGTTATCCACATCTTTCTATTTAGTGCTTGCAACCGGTGCGTGTGTGCTTTTAGGGTCAAGATCAAACACTGAGAAAAATTCGCCACAAGAATTCGCTATGAAACTCAGCGAGACAGGATTCGCTGAAAAGAATTCCCTGATTCACATCACATGAGACAACACGCGTGAGGGGTGGAACATGAGTGAGATCGCTTCGATGATCGAACGTGATGTTCGCCAGCAGATGCGCCGGGATGGGGTAGACCCGGTGACTGCTCCAGCACACGTGCGCGCGCTGGTAGCGCAGGCACTTGAAGACTATGACCTGCGCACGCTCACGGAATCGCTGACCCCGTTGAAGCGTCGTGATGATGTTGAGCGCCGCATCGTTGATTCGCTCATCGGGCTTGGCCCGTTGCAAGTGTTTATGGACGATCCTGAGGTTGAGGAGATCTGGCTTAACGGCCCGGATAGGGTGTTCGTTGCCCGTTCCGGGGTTGCGTCGCTGACCCCGGTCAGGATGACCCAGGACGAGCTACGTTCGCTGGTGGACCGCATGCTGGCTGGAACCAACCGCCGCGTCGATTTGTCCTCCCCGTTCGTTGACGCCGCATTGCCGGACGGCTCCCGGCTTCACATCGCGATCCCTGACATCACGCGTTCAGCATGGATGGTCAACATCCGTAAATTCGTGGCTCAGGCCCATCGTTTGAGCGACATGGTGCGGCTCGGCTCGCTCAGCAACAGCGCGGCAGCGTTTCTGGACGCGTGCGTGCAAGCCGGGCTCAACATCGTGGTGTCCGGGGCAACCGGCGCGGGAAAGACCACGATGCTGAACGCGCTTTCCGCCTCGATCGGGGCGCGGGAACGCGTCATCACTGTAGAGGAAGTCTTCGAACTCAAGGTCCCGTTGCGTGACGTGGTCGGAATGCAGTGCCGCCCAGCCAACCTCGATGGAGTCGGAGAGATCACGCTACGGCGGCTCGTAAAGGAAGCGTTGCGGATGCGGCCAGACCGGATCATGGTCGGGGAAGTGCGAGAGGCTGAGAGTTTCGACTTATTGCTTGCCCTCAATGCAGGCCTGCCTGGGATGGCTACGATCCACGCGAACTCGGCGCGAGAAGCAATCAGCAAAATGTGTTCCCTGCCTTTGCTTGCCGGTGCAAATATCTCCCAAGAGTTCGTGGTTCCGACCGTGGCATCGACAATGCACGTGGTGGTGCACTGCTACCGCACCCCAGCCGGCGAGCGCGGGGTCGAGGAGATCGTGATGCTCAAAGGTTCGGACGGGCAGGGAGTTATCGAGACTTCCACGATTTTCAAGCGTTCCCGCGGTGAGCTGCTTCCGAACCGTGATGCTGACCCGGCGCACGCTCGTTTCGCGGCCCGCGGGGTCGATCCACGCATGTTTTTGGTGGAGCGGCTATGAGCGCGATTCTTGGGTTGACGCTTGGGCTGGGCTTGTTGCTGATTTGGCAGTCCGGTTTTCCAACGCGTGGTGGGAAGAAGTCCTTAACCTCGGTGAGTAGGTTGCGCCGGACTATGGACCGGGCCGGGTTGCAGCAAGTGACCACGGTGACGTTTCTGCTCATTAGTAGTTGCATCGTGGTGGTAGCCACGGGCATCTATCTGTTGGTGACCTCAACTCTCACGGTGTCGCTGGTGCTCGCGGGGATCACCGCGGTCTTGCCTTCGTGGTGGTTGCGGCACAAAGCCGATCAACGCAGTAAGGCTTTGCGGGAGACATGGCCTGATGTCGTGGACCATCTGCGTTCGGCGGTGCGTGCCGGGTTACCGTTGAATGAAGCGCTGGCACAATTGAGTTTCGAGGGGCCGAAAGAGCTTCAGCCAGCGTTTAGGGCCTATGCGGCGGACCTCAAGGTCACCGCCAACATGGAAGAAACGCTCGACCGGCTCGCGCAGCGACTAGCTGACCCTGTGGCTGACCGCATCATCAGCGCAGTCAAACTCACCCGCGAGGTGGGTGGGGCCGATGTCAGCGTCATGCTCACCACGCTATCGGGTTTCTTGCGCACTGATGCGCGCACGCGAGGGGAACTCGAAGCTCGGCAGTCGTGGACAGTCAACGCTGCACGGCTGGCGATCTGCGCGCCGTGGGTCATCCTGTTGGTTCTCTGCCTCGAACCACGCGTAGCGCAGGCGTACTCGACACCAGTCGGGCTCATGGTTCTGCTTGGCGGAGCGCTCGTGGCTGTGGTGAGCTACCGCATTATGATGCGGATTGCGCGCCTACCTGAACCTCAGCGGGTGATCGCTTGAACCTGTTCATTGCTTGCGCCCTGCTCACACTCACCGGCCTAGCCGGCATCGGATTCATCATCGATTTCATATTGCGAGGTAGAACCCTTCCGATCAGCGACAGGATCGCGGCCCAGTTCGGCGCCCGTACGCCCCGGCCATGGAGCTGGGGCGTGCTCAACCCACTGAGATACCTCTCGTCATCAGCCGCACGGGCGGCCCGATACAACAGCGCAACCCGCAACAGCACGTACCCCGCTGGCCCACACATCGCGATGCGGGATCGGAAAATCGCGGCCATGCTCACCGCCGCCGGCCTCGACATCAGCGTGGCCGAACACAAACAACACAGGCTCATTGCCTCACTCGTCATGGCAGGGGCCGCCGGAACCATCTTCATAGCGCTCAGCACCCGGCAAAGCATCCAGCCCATCGCCGCGATCATCGCAGTCATCGCAAGCGCAATCGCCGGCGCCTGGATCGTAGACACCCGCGTCAACCAACGCATCAAACAACGCCGACGAGCCGCGATCGAGCAATGGCCAGAGTTCATTGAACTCGTAGCGCTCGCCGTTGCGGCAGGCGATGGCATGCGTTCAGCAATCGCCCGGGTAGGGAATCAGTTCCCTGGCGTATTGGGGGAGCGGATCCGCGACATGCTGATCCAGATGCGCGTGAACGGAAACGTTGGTGAAGCACTCGTTGAATTCGCGGCAGAACTTGAGAGCACCACGGTCCAACGGTGGGCATCCACCGTGAGTGTTGCGGCGGAGCGCGGAACCCCTCTGGCCGCGGTTTTACGGGATCAAGCCGCAGATGCCCGGGAATCAGCTCGGCGAGACCTTATGGAAACAGCGGGCAAACGTGAGCTCGGGATGCTGTTGCCCGTGGTGTTTGGTGTCTTGCCGCTCTCCGTGGTTTTCGCAGTGTTCCCGGGGCTGAGCCTGCTCACGATGTCTGTATAGAAACGTTGTATTCAGAAGTGAAAGGAATCAATCATGAACAACAAATTCGCTCGTTCACGGGTGGGTTCAGCCGTCACGGCCGCGTTGGTGAAGTTCTCGGCACTCATTGCCGGGGCAGCACCCGATGAGGACCGTGAACGCGGTGACGTTCCAGGCTGGGTTCTGGTGACTCTCATGTCGGCTCTGCTGGTTGCAGCGATCTACGCGGTCGCAGGCCCAGCTTTGATCAAGCTGTTCAACGATGCGATCGGTAAGGTCGGCGGCATGTGATGGTGATGTGTGAGAGCCAAGAGGCGGGCGCTGGAGGCGGCCAAGAGCATCCGGAGCGGGGTTCCTCTGTAGCAGAGACAGCGATGATCATGGGACTCGTCGCGCTCTTATTCGTCGGAATGATCCAGCTCGCGGTGTTCCTGCATTGGCGCAACATGGCGGCAGACGCAGCAACCCACGGGGCGCGCTTTGGCGCGTTCCCGGACCAATCAGCGGGCGCAGGAGCGCAACGAGCTCAAGAACTGCTGGACTCATCACTGCAGCCAGGTATGGGACAAGCCAATGCCGAACTCATCAGCCGAGACTACGGGCCAGCAGTCAAAGTCACCGTTACCGTTCGCGTACCGATCCTAGGGTTCCTGCCCGCGCCGTTCGAATACTCGACCAACGCGGTTGTAACCAAAGCGACGTTCTAATGCCCGCCACAACGCAGAACACAGCGCTTGAATGCAACGAACCCAACGAGACGGCGGCGGGGCAGGATCGGGGTAGCGCGATCATCGAATTCGTTGGTCTAGCGATCTTGCTTGCGATCCCGCTGATGTATCTGATGATCGCAGTCGCGATGGTTCAGGCGGGCAACCTCGCCGCGGTCGCGGCATCCGATCAAGCCGCCCGCATCATGACCAACAACGGTTCCACGCAGGACCAAGATGCTCCTGGGGCGCGTCCGCCTGGAACACGTGCCCAAGCCGAACACGCGATCGCGGATGTCATGCACGGCTACGGCATCAACCCGGACAATGCGCGGCTCACCCTTACATGCTCGGGGCAATGCCCCGGACCAGGCTCACTCATCACTGCACGCGTGGACGTTGACGTTCCGCTACCTTTCCTGCCCGAAGGCGTCCGGGGGATAGTGAAGGCACAGTCTGAGACCTCGATGCTGATAGGAGGAGCCGAATGACCGCCTCGAAAACAGAGGAGGAAGGCCGCATCACCGTCATGGTCGCGGGCCTGCTCGGGCTCCTCATCGCGGTGCTCGCGGTAACCTCAGCTTTGAATCACGTCGCGATCTCTCAACGGAAACTCACCTCGATCGCTGACTCGGTCACAAGCTCCGCAGTCTTGAGCAAATCCCAAGCCAAAGCGATTCAAGAAACCGGCCACCCGGATGTTTCCGCCGCACGCGCCGACATCGAAGCGCAGCTACGGCGCATCCCACTGCCAGACCAACTGGATAACCTGCGGATCGACAACATCGAATTCAAAGGAGAATCGCTCACACTCCACGTGAACATGTCCGCAACCACCAGGATCCCGATTCTAGGCGGCATGCTGCCCGGCACCACCCACGTACACACCCACTCCTTCAGTCGGGTGGAAATGCGTTAACTCAGCCACCGGGGCGATCCGACGCGGGATGGGCCTGAAACCGATACCGTACCGGCCTGAACTTCAGGTGGGCATAGTTGCATGCCGGGTAGACTTGAAAACACTATGTCTTCAACTGATTTTGCCGCCGAGATCCGCGACCTCCGACATACTCTTCACGAGATTGAAGAGGTCTCGGACATAGAGCAGCTTCAAACCGAGATCGAGAGACTCGAAAAAGAAGCCGCTGCACCCGACTTGTGGGATAACCCCGAAGAAGCCCAGAAAGTGACTTCCGCTCTATCCCATAAGCAGGCTGAACTCGGCCGCATCACCGGCATGGGGTCCCGCATCGATGACTTCGAAACCCTCATCGAACTCGCGGAAGAAGAAGGCGAACCGGAGCTGTTAGAAGACGCAGACTCCGAGCTAGCCAAGATCAAAGAAAAACTCTCCGAACTGGAGATCATGACCCTGCTTAACGGGGACTACGATGCCCGCGAAGCAGTCATCACAATCCGCGCTGGAGCAGGAGGCGTGGATGCGGCTGACTTCGCCGAGATGCTGTTGCGCATGTACCTACGGTATGCGGAACGCCGCGGGTGGAAAACCAAAGTCACCGACACCTCCTATGCTGAGGAAGCCGGCTTGAAATCCGCGACCTTCGAAGTCAACGAACCCTACGCGTTCGGAACCTTGTCAGTCGAAGCCGGAACCCACCGGCTCGTACGCATCTCACCATTCGATAACCAAGGCCGCCGCCAAACCTCGTTCGCGGCAGTCGAGGTGATCCCGCTCATCGAAACCACCGACCACATCGAAATCCCGGATAACGAACTCAAAATCGATGTGTTCCGTTCCTCCGGCCCAGGTGGGCAGTCCGTCAACACGACCGACTCCGCAGTGCGGATGACCCACATCCCAACCGGGATTGTGGTCTCAATGCAGAACGAAAAATCCCAGATTCAGAACCGTGCCGCCGCACTACGGGTTATGCAATCCCGGTTGCTTCTGCTGAAACAGGAAGAAGAAGCCGCGGAGAAGAAAGCACTCGCGGGCGACGTCAAGGCTTCCTGGGGCGACCAGATGCGTTCCTATGTTTTGCACCCGTACCAGATGGTCAAAGACTTACGCACCAACCACGAGGTCGGCAATACCGGTTCGGTTCTGGACGGCGACATCGATGGGTTCATCGACGCCGGCATCCGTTGGCGTGCAGGCCAACGCAACCAAGACGAGGACTAACCCAGACGACGACTAACCCAGACGAGGACTAGCCCCGACGGAGGCTGTGCCCGCTACGCGAACTGGGCTTGGCCGACTGTGATCTGCGAGGTTTCCTTGGTGTGCTCGGTGATCCGACCATCGACCAGGGTCACCATTTCATCGAAGCGGTGGGCGTGCTGTAGGTCGTGGGTCACCAGCAGAGTGGTGACATCGAGTTCCTTGGTCATGCGGATCAACAGGTCGATGATGGTCGCACCTGAACGTGAATCCAGCGCGGAGGTCGGTTCGTCCACGAGCAGCACCGACGGATTGGATACCAGCGCGCGGGCGATGTTGACGCGTTGACGCTGCCCACCGGAGAGCTGGGATGGCCGTAGGTTCGCCTGCCCGCTGAGCCCTACTGCTTCGAGTAGCTCACCGGCACGGATACGCGCGGCACGTTTCTGTGCTCGCGTTCCCGCGAGCTCAACCACCGCCCGCACCTGTTCGTGCGCGGTTAGTGACGGCAGAAGATTGGACTGCTGGAACACGATCCCGATCTTCTGGCGACGCAGACGCGCGGCTTGTGCCGCGCTTAAGCGGCTGGCCTCAACATCGTCGATCATGACGGAGCCCGAATCCGGTTGTGTCAGTGTCGCCGCGACCGTGAGCAGCGAGGACTTACCTGACCCGGATGGCCCCGTGATTCCGACGAGCGTGCCAGGTTCAGGACTCAGCGTCACGTTATCGAGCGCGGTCACGGTGTCGTTGCCGTCCGGGTAGGTCAGGGTCAGGTTGGTGAGGGAAAGCATAATGAACCTTTCAGAAGGATAGCGGCGGTGCGAGAAGCAGAACGGGATGGATGCGTAAGTGCGGGCTCGCGGTTTAGCTGAGGGCTTGCATCGGATCAGCTTTGGTCACTGAACGGAGGGCGAACGCTGCACCGATGAGCCCCAAGAGCGTCATGAGTAGTCCAGGGACGAGCGTTGTGAGCCAGTTGCTGACGAACGGTACGTTCGCAGAGACCGCTGGCCCAGCCAGCATGATGATCCCGATTCCCGCGCCAACACCAACGGCTAGAACGAGTAAGGATTGGCCGATCGCGTCGCGCAGAAGAGCGCTCACGGGGGAGCCGAGTGCGCGCATCACGGCGATGTCCCGGGTGCGTTGCAGCGTCCACACTGTGAAGAACGCGCCAACAACGAGCGCGGAGATCGCCATGAGCATCCCGATCATGAGCCCGAGCGAGCCGACCTCGGAACGGAAAGAACCAACGGCCAAGAGCTGATCGAACCCGGCAGGGGAGACCGTGTTCGCGGCCTTGTTGATGGCTTGGGCGTCGTCATCGGAAACATCTGCATGCACTAACAAAGCGTTCGGTTGGCCGCTGCCTCCGGTGCGTTCGGAGAGTTCTTGCCACGCGGTCCATGACATCCCTACGACGGGCACGTGAGAATAGTGACCGGTTCCAGTGACCTCAGAGACCGTGAACTCGTGGCCTGCGACCGTGATCGTGGAACCAGCCTGAACATCGAGTTCTTCCGCGGCGTCTTCACTCACTGTGACGTCGCTGCCGGTCGGTGCTGCCGCGTCGTCGGCCTGGTTCGGGCCTGTGCCGGCGCCAAGGTCAGCGCCAGGGCCGTGCGCCATGACCGCAACGCCGGTGGTGTGCTCCTCGTGGCTTGCCGAGATTTGTGTGACGCCGATGGCGGTCACGTTGGTCTGGCCAATGTGCTCTTCCCACTCGCGCTGGGCTTCAGGGGAGATGGACGAGGTGGACATACTTGCGCTCTGAGCGCCGGTGGGGGCCGACATCACGAGGCGGTCTGCCTTCCAAGACCGCACGGTGTCGACGTTGGCGCCGGCGAGCCCGCCGGTCAAGCCGGTCAGGAACCCCACGAGCAAAGTCATGAGCATCACCACCACCGTGATGATCGCGAAGCGCCCCTTCGCGTGTAACACATCACGCCAAGCCAGAAACATTTCAACCTCTTCCGTTCGAACTTCCCCCACGCTGCGATGCAACACTGCCTGCGGTGCAGTGCGGTGCAATGCGCTTTTGCAGGGCAGTGCAGTTTTGCGGTGCAGCCTGGTTTTCGTTATCTCCATTCCATCGATTTCCGCCCATGAATAGATCCCGCGGAGGACTGATCTTGGTTGCCAACATGGTTGAGGCCGAGGATCAACCTTTCGGTTGATGTATGAGCGTCAAGGCGTGCGGTTGAGCGCAGTATTCTCATACATATGGTTGAGCTCACGCCTTCTTCTGCCCGTGCAGTGCCGGAGCCGGAGCATGTTGTTTCAGCGATGGCCCCGGCCTTCCGCATGTTGCGGGCTGGCCTGCACATTGTGATGCTCGTGTGCGCTGGTATTGCTTTCGCGGCCGGTGTGGGGCTGAGTAAGACGCCGGGGCAGACGCATCACGGTTGGCTAGGCATGGCAGGCGTTGTGCTCTTCGTTGCCGGGTGGGCCGGTGGCGCGATTCAGGTTGAGCGAGGCAAGGTTCACGAAAACACCGCGGCAACCGTGGCCGGGCTGAGCCTCATGGGGGCGGCGTGGATGCTGGCGGCGAGCCAGATCCTTGAAGCCTCGTATTTGGTGTTTCCGTTCTTTTTCGCGTTGCTGTTCCTCTTGGGGATGAAGCTCGGCACGGTCGCTGTTGCGGCCGCCACGGCCTGCGCTATTTTCTTTGTTTCCCTTCACATCGGGTTTTCTTTCGCGGTTGTGATCGGCCCTGTCCTGGGGGCATCGGTCAGCATCATGATTGGTTGGGCGTTGCGCGCGGTCGCGTATCAGGCGGCAATGCGTGAATCTCTGCTACAGAGACTCTTGGACACGGAGCGGGAACTGACCGTGAGTCAACGGGAGGCCGGGGTGCAGGCTGAACGTGCCCGCTTAGCTGGAGAGATCCATGATGGTGTCTCCCAGTCCTTGTCCTCGATCCAGATGCTGTTGCACGCCGCGGAGCGTGGCCTGCCAACCGATGATGAGCATCGTAAGACGAAGGAATACATCGTCATGGCCCGTTCGGCAGCCGAAGACGCGCAGACAGAGACGCGAGGGATGCTGCGCAGGATGGCACCAGCGGCGCTGTCGGATGAAACGCTCACCGGTGCACTGGAGCGGCTTGCCGATGTGGGGGCAGGCCCGGCCGTGGTCGTGATGAGTGATGACCCACCGTTGACGATGAGCCAACAGTCTGCGCTGCTGCGGATCGCTCAAGGGGCGGTAGGTAATGCCCGCCAGCATTCCCAGGCCCACCGGGTTTTGGTTTCACTTGAGCACGATGACGCCACGGCGACACTCACGATCAGCGATGACGGGGTTGGTTTTAGTCCGTCGAAAGCGCCGGAAGGCACACCGGGCAGAGGCCACTTTGGTTTGGCTTTGATGCGTGAGCGGGCCCAACAGCTGGGCGGGGAACTCGTGGTGGATGCCCGGCCCGGTCAGGGCACAAGGATTTCTGTACGGATCCCGCTTGAAGCCGGCGCGTCACAAGGCGGAGGCCAGAACGGTGCGGGGCAAGCTAGTAACACCGGCGAGGAGGAGCTATGAGCGAAGCACGTGATCGCATCCGCATTGTTGTGGTGGATGATCATCCCGTGGTCCGGGCTGGTTTGCGCGCCCTGCTGGAGATGGAAGATGACCTCACGGTAGTGGGGGAGGCAGGAAGCGAAGACGATGCTGTTGCCGAGGTTGAGCGGGAGCGCCCTGACCTGGTTTTGATGGACCTGCGGCTAGACCATGAAGGCTCCGGCGCGGTAGCTATTCAGCGTCTGCGTGCAGCGGGGCTCACGATGCCGGTTTTGGTTTTGACCAACCACGATACGGACGCCGATATTCTCGCGGCAGTCGAGGCCGGAGCCTCAGGCTACCTGCTCAAGGACGCCCCACCGGAAGAGCTGTTGCCGGCAGTGCGCGCGGCAGCCGCTGGCCAGTCAGCGCTCGCCCCGGCGATAGCGAGCCGTCTCATGGAACGGCTCGTCTCACCCTTGCCGAGCCTGACGCTGCGCGAGCTGGAAGTGTTGCAGTGCGTCTCAGACGGGCTCACGAACGCCGAGATCGCCCAGAAACTCTTTGTTTCGCAAGCAACAGTGAAGACCCACCTGGTTCACGTATTCGAAAAACTTGGGGTGACCTCCCGCACCCAGGCCGTCGCCGAAGCCCGAGAACGCGGACTGTTCTAGACCGCGCTGCTATGCCGCGCTTCTAGACAACACTGCTGTGCCTGCCGGAATCACCATGAAAAACGGCAGGCCCCGGACAACGGGTGTTGTCCGGGGCCTGAAACCGTAGTGGCTTGCTAACTACTAGATGTAAACGAGGATGTCCTCGCCTTTGATCTCGCATGCAAACCGCGGTAGCGGCGCATTCGCTGGACCGGAAATGACGGTGCCGTCCTCGGCTTTGAACCAGGACTCGTGGCATGGGCAGTGGAAACGGTTCTCTGAACCCGGGGTGACTTCACACCCTGCGTGAGTGCAGACCGCCGAAAACGCCAGCACCTCCTTCTCGGAGGGGCGGAACAATACGAGCTTGGTCTGCCCTGCCGCCGCGCTCGCCTGAGACCCCACAGCAAGATCGCTGACCTTCATAACCGCCTCAGGCTTACCCGTGGCTTCAGGGATTTCTGCGGGGCCGCTTGGTCCGCATGCGGCAAGCCCCAGGGCGGCGGCACCCATGACCGCGCCACCTAGGACAGCGCGACGCGAGGCACAACAACCCTGATGCGCCGCATCGTGCTCAGCTGGCGAGGCAACCTCTGCCGCCGCTGCGTTATTTACCGGAGTTTTGTTTTCCATACTGCCCATTGTGTCACTTCGTGGATGCCGGTAAGCTCCACGCGCCGAACGCTTCACCGTTGGCGCGGGTGCTCGCACCAGACTGGTCAAGGAACGGGGTGATGCCGCCGAGGTGCTGCGGCCAGCCGGCACCTAGGATCATGCACAAGTCGATGTCTTGCGGGCCAGCTACAACACCTTCATCGAGCATGATGCGGATTTCAGTTGCCAGCGCATCGAGCACCGTTGTGAGCAGTTGATCCTTGGTGATCGATGCGTCCCCGCGTTCAAGCAAGGCCAGGTGCTCTTCCGGGATGAACTTCCGGCCCTTCTCGTCCTTCGACCAGATCGAGGTGATCTTGTTATCGATGAGCGTCTGTAGGTTCTTCGAAAGCGGGAAACGCTCAGGGAAGCTCGTGTTCAGCGTCTCAGCTACGTGCTGAGCAACCGGCAAACCGACCATCGCGAGCAGATCAAACGGGGACATCGGAAGGCCCAACGGATCCAACGCCGAATCCGCTTCGTGCGGGTCCATGCCCTGATCGAATGCGTCCATAACCAGACCGAGCAGCAACAACAGCAGACGGTTGACCACGAAAGCCGGTGCGTCCTTGACCAGCACTGCAGTCTTGCCGAGGCCCTTCGCGGCGGCGAACGCGGTAGCAAGAACCTGGTCCGAGGTCTCAGGCCCTCGCACAATCTCGATCAACGGCATCTGCGCTACAGGGTTGAAGAAATGGAAACCCACCAGACGCTCAGGATGCTCCAGGACCTCGGCCATCTCTTTGACCGAAAGCGAAGACGTGTTGGTTGCGAGGATCGCATCCGGGCGCACAATCTTCTCAACCTCACGGAAAACCTGCTGCTTGACGCCGATCTCCTCAAACACGGCCTCAATCACGAAATCAGCATCCGCGTAAACACCTTTATCGGTGCCAGCCGTGATGAGCTGCTGGATCGCGCGAGCGTCCTCTTCCTTCATCCGGCCACGTTCAACGTTCTTAGCGAGGTAACCGGCAACATGATCCAAGCCAGCCTGGGCCCGCTGCTCATCCATGTCCGTCATCACGACAGGCACCTGCAGCTTCTGAGCGAACACGAGTGCAAGCTGCGCGGCCATCAGCCCCGCACCGACCACGCCGACCTTCGAAATCTTCTGAGGCTCAACAGCCGGCACGCCAGCCGGACGCTTAGCGCGCGCCTGGAATAGCTCCAAGAACGAATAGATGGTGTTTTGGAATGCCGGAGTGAACATCAAACGCGCAAGCGTATCCACCTCAAGCTCAGCAGATTGCTTCTGCGTCATCGAACGGTTCGCATCCAGCGCATCAAGGAGAGCGGTCGGCGCAGGCCGGGTTTCAGCGTGCGTAGCTTTCTCAACAAGACCGCGCGCATACTTCAGTGCTGCATCCCAACGGGCAGAAACCTCAGGATCAGAGGGATCCTCGAGTTCGCGCTGAGCCTCAGGCGCTGTGCCATCCAGAACGGATGCCGCCCAATCCAGGGAGTCCTGCAGGAAATTCTCCGGCCCAAAACCAACATGAGCCCCGCCCATCTCAACAAGTTCGTTACCGGTAAGGAAACGGTTGCCCTTCAGCGGGTTCTCGAGCATGACCTTCAAACCGTTCTCGATACCCACGATGCGCGGGAAGCGATAGACGCCACCCCAACCAGGAATCAAACCGAGGCCAGCCTCCGGAAGCCCCAGCGCGCGTGTGGCTGTGTTGACGGTGCGGTACTTGAAAGCCAGAGCGGTCTCGAAACCGCCGCCCAGGGACTGACCGTTGATGAACGCGAAACTTGGAACATCGGCATCAGCGATGACGTCGTAGGCCACGTGGCCGAGTTCTGCTAACCGGCGTCCGTCATCAGGATCCGAAAGGGTGCGGATGGTGCTGAGGTCCGCGCCAGCAGCGAACGTGCGGCCGGTACCTGTGATAGCGATCGCGTCGATCGCACCGGCTTCGGCACGTTTGACTTGAGCTTCGGCCGCGCGGCCGATCTTCGCTAGGCCGGCAGGTCCCAACGTTGCAGGATGTCCCTCTTTCTCTGCGACCATCGTCATGAGGGCGATGGTGTGGCCGCCAACCTCATGATCCTCAACCTCAACGCGGGTTACGATTTCGTTCGGGGCCGCCGAACGCAAGTCATCGAAACGTGCGAATCGGTCTGCGGTAGCTGAAGCGGAGTCGTTGGATGCAGCAGGGTTTTCGGTGGGGTTGACTGAATCGGTCACGTGAGTTCCTCCTAGGAAGCGGTTCAACCTCTCAACAGGAGGTTACCGCATAGTAGTGAGGTGGATCACATGCGGGGGGGAGGCTCGTGCTCAGCAGTGGACCCGCTATGGAGTTTATGACGCGTCCGCAAGCGGTTCAGGTTCCAAAAACGCAACCGTGATCACGGCGGCTGTGCGGCGAACCTGCCATTCGCGGGCGTGCAGTTCACGCAATCGTTCGCTCACCGAATCAAGGGTGAGCTCCTCGGGCGGCTGCCACGAAATTTCCTTCAAAGTAGCGGGTGCCAGCAGGTTCTCGAGCGGCATCCCTAGAGCCTCGGCGTCGCGTTCCAAACGCCAGCGCGCGGTCTGGTAGCGCTCGGCGGCATCAGGGAAGCGGTCATTCCAGGAGCGTGGGGGAGGCATCGTTGAGCGTCGCGCAGTCCGGGGAGGGAAACGGGTTGCGTTCCGAGCACGAGCAATAGCTGTGACCCAGCGGCGGGCTTCCTTTGAGGCTAGCCGGCCGCGGAAACCCTCAGTGCGCAACAGTGCCGGAACGGTCGACGGGAGGTTCCGCGCCGCAGCGATAATCGCAGAATCCGGTAACAGACGGCCAGGCGCGCGGTCCTTATTTTGCGCAACCTTCTCGCGCTCTTCCCACAGTTCCTTAACCGCTAGGATCTGGTGCTTATCTTTCAGCTGATGCAAACCGTGGGTGCGCCGCCACGGGTCCTTCTTTGGTTGAGGCCCGGGTTTGAGACGTTCATACTCGAACTCCTCGAGCGCCATCTCCCACTTCTTTTGACCCCGAAGAAGCATTTCAAGCTGGTCCCGCAACTCGATCAAAACCTCAACATCGAGGGCTGCGTAATTCAGCCAATCTTGAGGCAAAGGCCGCACCGACCAGTCCGCCGCTGAATGCTCTTTAGCTAAACGCACACCCAGCATCGTCTCAGTGACATACGCCAGACCAACCCGAGGCAGGCCGGCCAAACGGGCCGCCAGCTCGGTATCGAATAACTTATTCGGCTGTAATTCAAGCTCGCGCAAGCACGGCAGATCCTGATGTGCAGCATGCAAAATCCACTCGGCATCAGCCAGCGCTTCATTCACGTCCAGAAGATCATCGAACGCTTCAGGATCAATCAAAAACGTCCCGGCACCGGCCCTACGCAACTGCACCAAGAATGCACGCTGACCGTAACGAAAACCGGAAGCCCGCTCCGCATCGACCGCTACAGGGCCGTGCCCCTCACGTAAACTCGCTACCGCGTTATCTAATGCGGCGCGCGTGGAAATCACCGGCGGGATCCCGTCTGCTGGAGAATCAAGCAGGGGGAGAGTTGAAGGATCGCGCTCCGGGAACTGACCAGAGGCGAGAAGTGCTGCCGGCGGGGGATCAAGCTTCATGGTTCTTCTTATCATACTGGCCGGTGACCAGGTGAGGCGTACTTTACCCGATGCTCACGCCGCCTCAGCAGGGAACTCGCTTAAGTGAGGCGGACGTTGGGAAGCGGTGTAATCCCATCTTCGAGAGGGGGGAGCCCCGCGAACGAACAGACCATGTCACACCAGGCTTCAAGCTGGTTTTGGACGTTGTAGTTGCCCGGGGTCCAGGAGGCCCGAAGCTCGATGTTGACAGAGTCCGGCCGCTGTTGAAGATCGCCGAAGTTCTCGCTTAAGGCACGTGTTGCTGTCCCGCCGGCGCGGCGGTAGGGTGCGCCATGTTCCTCGAGGGCCTCAACCAGCCACGTCCACGCGACAGAAGCGGCGAGCTGATCGTTACCCATCTCACCATCAACTTCGGCGCGGATATAGGTCACGATGCGCATCGTGCCGTCCCATACCGTGTTGCCTTGCGGATCAAACAGCAAAATGAACCTGCCCGTGGCAAGCTCCGAGCTAGAGTCCGTTTCAGCGCTTGGAACAGCGCTTGAACCCTTGATGGTTTCGTCTTTAACGTCACCTTGAACGGCTGCGACATTCGCTTTGAGCGCGACCGCGTACGGGGCTAGACGTTTAGGTGCGGGGATTTCCTCGAGCGTCATCTCAGGACGAACCAGGGCGCGCTTCAGACCGTCCAGCACCATCGAAAATTCGTGCGGAACACCGGTTGACCTCAACCGTGTCGTGTCTGCGCTAAAACCCACACCGCTAGCTTATGGAACACGAAAATCTTTTGGTGACGGCACGCCGATAACGCTCAACCCGGGTCATCTGCCAGCGACTGTGCGTAACGCTTCCTGGCGTAGGTTAGAATTCAGTTATAGCATTCTGTCGTTTGTAGAGAACTCAAGAGAATCCAAGCTGTCCGCTGGCGTGGACGTCGACCATGCTCCGACGTCGACCACGTTTTGTTGCGCCATCACGGCAGTCTTGAAAGGTAGCTTCATAAACCATGCTCGACCAGGACTCCATCCTCTTTTCAACTCGCGGCCTCCAAAAGCGCCACGGCTCCAAGGACGCGCTTGTCGATATCAACCTCGACATCGCACGCGGCGAGATCATCGGCCTGGTGGGCCAGAACGGTGCCGGAAAGTCAACGTTGCTCAACGTCATTGGCGGCGCCTACAAGGCTGACGAGGGCGAAATGATCCTCGCGGGGGAGCCGTACAACCCCGATTCACGTGAGGCAGCCTTGGCCGCTGGAGTCAGTGCAATCCCGCAAGATTTCACAGTCGACCCAGAGCTCACGGTGGCCGAGGAGATCTTCGCCACCTCGTTCCAAGCCAGCGCTCCGTATGAAGAAAAAGTCAAGCAGGCTCAAGAACTGCTCGAAGCCGACGGGATCAACATCGACCCTAACGCGCGTCTAGGCGACCTCGCACGCGCTGAACAGGTCTGCGTGCGGCTGCTCCGCCTCTCCTTCGAAGAGTCTCACCTGCTGCTTCTGGACGAGATCACCGCGGTCTCCAATGACCTCGAGATCTCTGTGTTGCACGCCATCACCAACCGCCTGACCAAACAAGGCCGTTCTGTCGTCTACATTTCCCACCGTCTGGATGAGGTGCAGTCCCTCAGCGACCGCATCGTCATCATTCGTGACGGACGAATCTTCGGCGAACTCGAGCCAAGCGAATCCGGTGGCGCGCCTGGCATCGCCAACGCGATCTTCATGCGCGAGTTCGCCCCAGTTGAGCGGCCTACGGAGCTTGCAGATCCCGAGCCGCTGTTCGAGATCGAGGCGTTTGAAGCAAAGGGCGTCAACCCTGTCACGCTCACGGTCAACCGCGGCGAAGTTCTCGGCATCACGGGTATGCGCCGTTCCGGCCACATCGAACTCGGCGCGGCCATCGGCGGCCTCAACCCGTCGACCGGTGGAACGTTGCGACTCAACGGCAACGAGATCAGCATTCAGTCAACGGAGGATGCCACCAAGAACGGCATCGCCTACCTGCACGACGAAGACAACGCTCGCGGCATCACCAAGGATGACACGATGGCGAGCGCCACGATGCAGCCGATGGAAGGCACCTCTTTCGTTGAGGAAGCTAAGCGTTTCCGTGAAGTTGTGGCAACCATGCAGCGCCTCGACATCAGCGCGGTCGGCCCACACGAATCGATCGGTAACCTCTCCGGCGGTGACCAGCAGAAGGTAGCGCTGGCGAAGTGGCTGCAGGCTGACGCCGATGTTGTTGTGCTCAGCCACCCGACCCGCGGTGTTGACGTTGCCTCGCGTGAAGTGGTTTACGAAATGATTAGCGAAATCACCGGCCACGGTGGCGCTGTCATCCTGATCTCGAGCGACATGACCGAGGTGCTCGATAACTCGAACCGCGTAGCTGTCATGCGTGACGGTGACCTCATCGACGTGTACCCGAACGCGGGGCTCACGGAGGACATGCTGGTCATGATCGCTCTTGGCAGCCAGTGGAAGACGGGTGGCTCTGGCCGCCGTGCAGTATCGCCGAACGGCAACGATAGCTAGGTAGAACGATGGCTGGGTTCTTTAGCTGGTTCAAACGTGGCGGAGAATCGAGGGACGATGACCTCGACCTGCAACAACCGTACGCAGCTTCCGATGAACTCGACGAGACCGGTCTATCCTCTGGCGGTGCTGAAGGGACCTCCAACACATCAGCGTGGAGAGCACCCAAGCATCAGGACCGAAGCAGGGATGAGAAGCCACGGCGCAGGCCTGAACATGCAGCGTCCTCGCCAGATGAGGCTGATGCTTCATTCGACGATGTGCTGAAACACTCCGACGAGACGGAGCCAGGAGCACAACCACGGCCAACAAACCGGCAACGGCCAGTTGCGATGCCAAGGCCAGAGGTGAAGTCACGGCCGGCGCCCGCTTCACGGCCAGAGGCACGGGCTGAGTCAACGCCTGCAGATTCGAAGTCGGAACGGACGCCAGAACACAGGGCAACGCCTGAGCCGACTCACGAACCTGCAACGAGGCTAGTGCCGGTATCCGAAGCCGGCGCGAGGCGGAGGCCAGCACCTGGTTCCAAGCCAGCAGCGGCACCCAAACCAGCGCCGCAGCCGAACCGTGATTCCGCACGCGAATCAGCTGCGACGCCGAAGCCTGCGGCCCAGCAGGAACCGAAGCCAGCGACAACGCCGAAGCCAACGACAGAGTCGAAGCCTGCTCCAGAGCAGAGGCAGGAGCAGTCACCGAGGCCGGAACGAAAACCGGATCCACAACCTAACGTAGAACCACAACCGAAACCGGAGTCGCGACCTAGCACAGAACCACGACCGAAACCGGAGCCGGTTCAAGAGGAATCGGTGGCTGCTGTCAATCCGCGGCCCCGTGACCGTTCGCGATACAACGCGCGTCATTCAGGTGGGTCATTTTTTGATAATTTACCTATCGGGGAGTCAGGCAGACGCCCCGAGTTGCGTGTCCTGGACGAAAATAAAGTAGAAAAAGACAAAAGTCCGACGAGCGAAGAAAACGCGTTCGCACCTGCTTTTGAAGACTCGACGGAGCCGACAGGCTCCGCCGTACGAAGCTCTGTTTCCGCGCAATCGGAAACGGAAACCGCGAGCACCGATGCAACTGACGGTGCCGCCCCAGGAAATGAAGGGAAGACGCCCATGGCACAACTTGACCAGACTGTAAACGAACTACTCTCCATTGACGGCGCAACTGGTGCCGCAATCGTTGACATCGACTCGGGCATGGCGCTCGCGTTCGGTGGCGCGCCAGGTTTCGACCTGAACGTTGCAGCCGCCGGTAACTCGAACGTGGTTCGTGCAAAGATGAACACCATGAACGACATTGGTCTCAACGGCCGGATCGAAGACATCATGATCACGTTGAACGACCAGTACCACCTGGTCAACATCCTCGCCACTGAGGGCACCGCAGGCCTGTTCCTGTACCTGACCCTTGACCGTGCGAAGGCTAACCTGGCATTGGCCCGCCACAAGCTCAAGCAGGTTGCTAAGCAGGTTTCGGTCTAATACACGTTGGTCTAGTACCATCCGGGCCCATCGACTGCCTCGCCCTTTCGGGCGAGGCAGTTTTGTTTTGCTTCGTTTTATGGATCATGAGACCGGCTTCTGAACCAAGCAGATCGAATTGATGCAGTACCGCTGATCCGTTGGGGTGTTGAAGCCTTCACCCTCAAAAACGTGCCCCAGATGCGAATCACACCTCGCGCACCGCACCTCAACGCGGCGCATCCCTAACGAATCATCCACCAGATAGCGGATAGCAGAAGAATCCTCCGGCGCATAGAACGCCGGCCAACCGCATCGGGCATCAAATTTCGTGTCCGAAGAAAACAGTTCAGCCCCGCAGCCGCGGCACGCATACACCGCCTCGGTGGCATCGTCCGTGTACGCGCCCGTACCTGGCCGTTCTGTGCCAGCCTGACGCAACACAACGTACTCTTCAGGACTCAGCTGCTCACGCCACGCGTCATCGCCGCGGCCCAACGGATCGTCAACAAAGGAATGCATAGAGTCAGTCTACGAGGCGCCACCAATAGGTGAGATGATGGGGTGCATGGGATCCGCAGCCAACAAGAAACTGCACAGAACCAACCACGCCGGCACGCCAAAATGGGCTGTCGCAGGGCTAGGAGCAGGAATCGTCGGGGCCGGCGTGATCACCGGTTTAGGGTCCCTCTTCGCCCGCGCAGTCGTGACTCCTTCACGAAACAACCCCGAACACGTGAAGATCCTCGACACAGGCGAGGACCACATCGGCCCATACATCGATCTGCAATCCCGCGGCCCAGAAATCACAGCCCCCGGCCGTTACTCCTTGTGGTTCAACAACTACACCGGGCACATGAAGATCGGGGACATCGTCCCGACGCCGTCACGCAACAGTGTGCGCCGCCGCATCATCAGCATCGACCACGGCGACATCAGCCAGGCAACCAGCGGCAGCATTGGCGGCAACTACTACATCAACCCAGCGGATGCTGGCGTGCAGGCAACGCAAGTGTACGTGCCACTCACAGCTGGCCCTGCGCCGGCGTGGCTCGTTGAGGGCACCACCCACCCGGAAACGTGGGCGATTCTGATCCACGGGCGCGGAGCATCCCGGCTTGAAACCCTGCGCGGGCTCAAACCATTGAGTGAACTTGGCCTCACGGTGCTTTCCATGAGCTACCGCAACGACGGCGAAGGCCCGGAAGTCAACAACGGCCGCTACGGCTTAGGCGCGACCGAATGGCACGATGTGGATGCGGCTATCAGCTACGCGCTCAGCCACGGCGCCCAAGACATCGTGCTTGTGGGCTGGTCGATGGGCGGAGCCATCTCGCTACGCACCCTCGAGCTGTCGCGTTACCGGCACCGCATCCGTGCGTTGGCACTGACCGGCCCTGCAGTCGACTGGTTCGAGATCCTGCGGTATCAAGCGAAGATCAACAACATCCCGTACCTCTCGGGACGGATCGGGGAGTGGCTACTAGGCCAGCGTATCGGGAAGAAGCTCACCGGCCTGACCTCACCCATCGACCTCAAGGCGCTGAACTGGGTTGAACGCGCCGACCAGATCACCACTCCTGTGCTGATCCAGCATTCCCGCGACGACCGGTTTGTGCCATACATTTCATCCGAACGGCTCGCGAAAAAGAACCCACGCTACGTCACGCTCGTACCATTCACACGCGCCGGGCATGTACGCGAATGGAACGTCGACCCACACAAATGGGAAACAACACTCAAAAACTGGCTCCAGGAAACACTCCGCATATAAACGACAGCGCATATAAACGACAGCGCGCCCACCCGAAGCGGGCGAGCGCGCTGTCACAGCATGAGGCATCGTGGAACACGATCAAGTGTCCGCAAGTTCCTTCCGCACACGGTTCTTAATCCGGCCCAGCATCGCCGTCATCCCACGCAAGCGCAACGGTGAAACAGCGCGCGCCAAACCGATAGTTGACGGGTAATCATCCGGGGTCGCAAGAACCTCCTCGGCAGGCAGGCCATGCAAGCCCTCGACCAAGACGCCAGCGAAACCGCGCGTGGTAGGAGCCTCAGGCGGGGCCGTGATAAACACGCCTACCGTGTGGTCCGCGTCGTCGGCGACCTCAACCGTCAAAAACACAGGGGACTGGCACTCAATCACCTGTTCAAGATCAGCATCTTGGTAACGCTCAGGAAGCTCGGGAAGGTTATCTGAAAACTCGAGCAGCAACTCAAGCCGCTGCGGTTCAGGTAACGCGTTGAAATCCTCTGCGATCTCCGCCAAAGCAGTTGGCAAAGCCATCGAAGCTCCCTCCTAAACGCCGCGGACAGTAGAGCCAGGCTTCACGGTACCCGGCTGCTCACCCACAACAATCGGGACGCCCACAACATTGCCCCACTCAGTCCACGAGCCGTCATAGTTACGGACATTCTCGAAGCCGAGCGCGTATTTCAAAATGAACCACGTCAGCGCCGAACGCTCGCCAATACGGCAATACGCAATCACGTCATCGCCTGGTTTCAAACCGGCCTGATCCATGTAGAGAGCCTCAAGTTCAGCGCGAGGCTTAATCACCGAACCCTCACCAACCGCGCTTGACCACGGAACTGAAGCCGCGGTGGGAATATGGCCGCCACGCAACGCACCTTCCTCCGGATAATCAGGCATGTGCGTGCGCTCACCCGTGTACTCCTGCGGGGAACGGACATCGATCAACGGGGTAGAACCGAGCAGTGAAAGGACCTCAGGTAAGAAAACACGCAACTTCGAATCATCACGGTCAACCACCGGATAATCCGTCGTCTCACGCCCAGGCACCTCGCGCGTCAGATTACGGCCTTCCGCAACCCACTTATCGCGGCCGCCATCCATCAAACGAACATCCGGGTGACCAAACAGCTCCAAAACCCACAGTGCATATGCGGCCCACCAGTTGGACTTATCGCCGTACACCACCACGGTGTCCTCACGACTGATGCCCTTACGGCTCAGCAACGCCGCCATCGCCTCGCCATCGAGGTAATCGCGGGTCACCGCATCGTTAAGCTCGGTATGCCAATCCAGCTTGACCGCACCCTCGATGTGTCCGGTCTCATACAGCAGAACATCCTCATCAGACTCAACGATCACAACGCCGGGCTCATGCAGATGATCCGCAACCCACTGCGTGGACACCAGCTTCTCCGGGTGCGCATATTGCGCGTGGCGAGCTTCCTCCGTCAAAACCTCTGACATACCTGAACGATCTCCTTTTATTTTGTTCACGTTCGGACCCAGCGCCAACATCACGTTGACGCGGAATACACCTATCCTGAACAACCAGAATGGGCGCGTAATGATTCCCTCCCAGCCTAGTAACAAACAAAACGCAGCTTGGATGGGGCGCACACAAAAGGAAACAAACGCCAGATTGCGTAAGATCACAGGCAGAGACATCGTTGAGAAAGTGCCTCGAGGAGCGGTTGCGAACGCAGGCGTGCATGCTGGCACATCACCTTGACGACGCATATGAGGCACTGCAACCTGAGGAAACGCATCTACGTGGCAACCATTCACAAATTGACTGACATCACCCCCAACGTCGCCGCAGAGGCACTTCTAGACGGAATGCATCCGTCGTATCGGTTCGGGGAGGTCTCCTTCGACACCTACATCCCCGACCCATCCCAGCCGAGCCAAGCGGCCGCGGTGAAACGTCTGCAGGAGTTCGCAGAAACCGTCAACGCGGATGCCGCGCCCGCGAAGGGCCTCAAGAAGCTGTTCGGTAAAAAGAAGAAAGCGAAAGGTCCGGCAGGCATCTATCTTGACGGTGGTTTCGGTGTGGGTAAAACCCACCTTCTGGCTTCGCTGTGGCATGCGACGGAAGGCAAGCGTGCGTTCGGCACGTTCGTCGAGTACACCAACCTTGTGGGCGCGCTCACCTTCCCACGGGCGGTTGAGATCCTCAAGACCTATAACCTTGTGTGCATCGATGAGTTCGAGCTCGATGACCCGGGCGACACCGTCTTGATGTCCCGCTTGATGCGTGAACTGGCCGATGCCGGGGTCAAGCTGGCTGCGACATCGAACACGTTGCCTGGTGCGCTGGGGGAGGGACGCTTTGCCGCCCAGGACTTCCAGCGTGAGATCCAGGTTTTGGCGGATCAGTTCGAGATCATCCGCGTGGACGGTGAGGACTACCGCCACCGTGGCCTGCCGGACGCCCCAGAGCCAATGAATGACAGCGAGCTGTTGTCGTTTGCGGAGGAACGTTACCCGGATGCGCACATCGCCGAAGACGATTTCGGCGAGCTCGTAGAGCATCTATCGAAAGTCCATCCGTCGCGATACCGCAAGCTTCTGAGCGATACTGATGTGCTTGTACTGCACAACGTCGAAACGATTACCAACCAGGCGATCGCACTACGGTTTGTGGTTTTCGCTGACCGCCTCTATGACAAGGACGTGCCGATCGTTGCTTCCGGCGGCTCGTTCGATCACCTCTTTACGGAAGAAATGATGGCCGGTGGCTACATGAAGAAATACTTCCGTGCCGTGTCTCGTTTGACCGCCCTGGTCCGCGAAGGCCAGGGCGCCGAATCCTGAAGCTGACTCCTAGCGCCTGGCGGTGGCTGCCAGGCGCTAGGGCAGTAGCCCAGCGAAACAACTTAACGCGGAAGGCCGGGAACATCTTTTGATGTTCCCGGCCTTCCGTCATGAGAGCGGACAACGGGATTCGAACCCGCGACCTCCACCTTGGCAAGGTGGCGCTCTAGCCAGCTGAGCTATGTCCGCAAATGACAGTCCAGTTCAGGACCGTATTTATACAAACCGTGGTTCCGACCTAAACAGAACCGCGGTTCTCGTGCGCGATACTGGGTTCGAACCAGTGACCTCTTCCGTGTCAAGGAAGCGCGCTACCGCTGCGCCAATCGCGCCTATATAGGCTACAAATCACTTAGTGGAGGTGGGGACGGGATTCGAACCCGCGTATACGGCTTTGCAGGCCGCTGCCTCGCCTCTCGGCCACCCCACCACATCCGTAGAACTACGGTGCCTATGACAGGCCAGCAAGTGGTTTGCGAGCGGACAACGGGATTCGAACCCGCGACCTCCACCTTGGCAAGGTGGCGCTCTAGCCAGCTGAGCTATGTCCGCACGTGGTGTCACCCGCAGTTAGTTTCCTGTTCGGAAACCGTTTCCGGTGTGATGCCAACGAGTGATTACTCTAGACCAGATTCTTCCTCGATGCCAAATCGGGGTCAGAGCGAGTGTCTCAAGACCTGCGATATGCGCTGGCCGTCCGCAGAATGCCCCAGCTCACGAGTGAGCGCGCCGCCCGAGCAGGGCTGGCAACGCATCGTGCCGTTAGCTTCGAGGCACTGGCGGTCCAAGCCACAGCAACGTCACGAACAGCAACGCAACGAACGCAACCAACAGCACGGCCGCGAGCCACACATGACGTAAAACCCACGCCTGAACGTGCTCGATGAAACCTTTCGGTTCCTCACCTCCCGGCGCTAATCGCCATCCGCCCTTCAACAGGCCCCTGCGGTCTACGTAGAGGTCAAACGGCAGGGTTGCGAACGGCACGACTGCAAGCAGCACGCCCGTGAGGCCGATGCGGGCCGGCCACTTTTGGTTGACCCACACGAAAACGGTGGAGGTGGCATAGCTCAAGAACACGAACCCGTGGATGCCGCCGGCAATCGGCACGATGTTGGCGACATCGAGTGCGCGAAGGATCAGCGCGGTAATGAGCCCTGCCCACGTGAATATTTCTGCGATGGCGAAGGTGCGGAACAGCAGGCGAGGGGTAACAGGCTTGCTAGGTGATGTAGTAGTCATCGAATGGTCGCTCCGTTGGTGGAAGATGCAGCAACAATTTTAGGTGTGACTGCGCGGCGCACAGCCACAACAAAGACGATGAGGCCGGCCGAAATGGCGATGTGTCCCAAGCCTGCGATGCCGGAGATCATGGCCGAAGAGTCCCGGCCAAGTACGGTGAGGCTGCCGTGCCAGGTGAGCATCGCTGACGTCACAACGAGACCGGCGTTGTAGAGCCAGAAGAACCAGGCGAACAGTTTGGGGCTGTCAGAAATCGAGAAAACCTTCTCGACCACGAGGAATATGAGAAACCCCATGAAACCAAGCGCGAGCAAGTGTGTATGCACAACGCCAAGCTGCGTGAACTGGCCTTCTGGGAATTCGTTGATCTTGGTGAATTCACGGTAGAAAACGCCGGCGGTCAAGCCTGCGATCAAATAGATCAAGGATGCGTTCAGCAGCTTCTTCACGGTTCAGTTCCTTTCGGTTCCGGCGCTTCAGGTTCCGGCAGAGGCGCAACGGGTTCGGTCTTTATTGGGGTTCGGGAATGGGGTCCGGACTTTAACGTCATTCAACTTCTTTGAAGAGGCAGAAACATCGCGATCTGTGTTGAAAGTCAGCTCAACCTTTCGGTTGATGAGGTAGCGGTTTGCCGGTCCAGGTCGCGTGAACAAAGTGTCAGTGAGCAATGCCTCAGCGAGCAATGTGTCGGTGAGCAATGTGTCGGGGGTAGGTGACAAACTTGGGAGCATGACACAGCCATTGCTCGCGCATCAGACCTCCCTCGGGCGCATGTATTCACGCACCGTGGGCGGGCTCCCCGAAGTTCCCTCGATCACCACCGTGATTTCCCGCCACGCGGTGGATATGACGGGCTGGGCTGGGCATATGGCCGCGACCGCGGTCATCAATGACGAGCGTTTACCAACGTCAGTGGGCAATAAGATCCAGCTCAAGCAGATTGCGCGGCAGGCCTCTTCCGCGGCGGAGAAATACCGTGACGAGGCAGCGGCCCGTGGTGACCGGGTCCACAACTATGCCGAACACAAGGCTCTGCGTGAGCTTGGCCGCCCGCACGAGGCCGCACAGATGCGTGAAATCCTCAAAGAACACGGGGAAGGCGCCTACGCTGATCGTTTCGATGAATGGTGGGATCTCTTTGGTGTTCGGCCTATCGAACCGGAAGTCACTATCTGGAACCACACTGTCGGCTACGCCGGCACACTCGATCTGGTTGCCGAGATCGGGGGAGCGACCTGCCTGATCGACTATAAGACGCGCGGCACCACCCGGGATGGCCGTGTCAAAGCGCCAGACCCTAAAGTTGTGATGCAACTCGCCGCCGGCGCGCAGGCCGAGGAATATCTGAGCGACCCAGAGAAAGGGTTGTGGGAGCCGTGGCCGTTCCCTAAAAACAGTGTTCTGCTCGCCGTGGCTCTCGGTGAAACTGAGGTGCTACCGATGCGGGCCCAGCCTCACAGCCTCGAAAACGCGTGGAAAAGGTTCTGGGCTCTACGCCAAGTATGGGAAACCGAATCCGTGGCCTTCAGCGCAGCCGCAGAACTTCAGCCCGTCCCGCCACCAGCCACTCGGTAGTCACAACACGTACTGGGCGTAACACGTGAGCGGTCAGACCGGGCTGTCGCCCGCCAATCTCACGGTTTTCTCACATACGATGGAAAGCAAACAGCGGAGGGTAAGCACCGCTTCCGCGCCGCATTCGTTGAGCGACAAACATTCATTGAGCAACGCACGTTTTTGAGCGAAGAACATTTCAGAAAGAGGGGAAGCGTGACAGTTCACGCGATTCGTACAGTAGGGGACCCGGTCCTACGGACAGCGGCGGAGCCCGTGACCGTTTTCGATTCATCTCTAGCCACGCTGGCCCGAGACATGCACGAGACCATGAGCAAGGTCAACGGTGTGGGGCTAGCAGGACCACAGATCGGCATCAGCAAACGCATCTTCACCTACAATATCGACGGACACCAAGGCACAGTGTGCAATCCGGTCCTTGAGATCCTGGACGAAGAAACCATCGAAGACGATCGCACGATCGAAGGTTGCCTATCGGTACCCGGAATCCAGATGCCGCTGGCACGCCCTAAGAAAGTCCGACTCACCGGCGTCGATGTCACTGGCGAGGAATTAGAGATCATCGCCGAGGGCCTGCTCGCGCGTTGTTTCCAACACGAAACCGACCACCTCAACGGCAGACTCTTCATCGATCGGCTCACCGGAGACGACCGCCGTCGCGCACAACAACAGCTGCGCCACAAAACCTTCCAAAGCAACGTCGATCACGTGCAAGACCAACGCGCCACCACCATCGGCAGCGCCTTCTCAAACAAAACCGGCAACTCATTCCTCAGGAGCTGATGCGCACATGGCACGAATCCTCTACGCCGGAACCCCTGATGTTGCTGTCGCACCGCTAGCGCAGCTCATCAACGACGGCCACGAGATCGCAGCAGTATTGACACGAACTGACGCGCCCATCGGCCGTAAACGGGTCATGACACCGTCCCCGGTAGCGGCCTACGCCGAAGATCACGGGCTGCCCGTCATCAAAGCGGACAAGATCACGGACGAAGCCCATGATGTGATCGCCGCATTAGAGATCGATGTCGCCGCGGTTGTCGCCTACGGCGCGATGGTTCCACGACGCACACTCGACTTCCCAGAATTCGGGTGGGTCAACCTTCACTTCTCGCTCCTGCCAGATCTACGCGGGGCTGCTCCCGTTCAGCACGCGCTCATCCGGTGCCACGACATCACAGGCGCCACAGCTTTCGTGCTCGATGAAGGTATGGACACCGGGCCGGTGCTCGGGGTCATGACGGAAGCCGTGCAGCCAAGCGACACCGCGGGCGACCTCCTCGAACGCCTCTCCACAGAAGGCGCGGTGCTGTTGAGCCAAGCGATCACCGGCTACGTTTCCGGGGCGGTGGTTCCACAACCGCAAAAGGGCGAGGCGACGATCGCGCCGAAACTCGAACGCAACGACGGCCGCGTCGACTGGAGAACATCCGCCGAAGCCGTGCGCGGACGCATCGCCGGCACCACACCAGAACCCGGCGCCTTCACACACTTCAATGGGGCAAGCATCAAACTTGAGCGGGTGCGCATCACAACCCCAGACGAGCTCGATGCCCACGAGAAAAACCTTGCCCCTGGCCAGCTGAGATTCCGCAGCCGGAAGCCAGCCCGCGTCGTCGTCGGTACCGGGTCTTCACCGGTTGAACTGACACGTGTGCAACCTGCGGGTAAAAAGATGATGGCCGCCGCTGACTGGGCTCGAGGAGCCCTCAGCGATGGGGAAGGACACTTCGAATGAACCGAGATTCACGCTCGAATGACCGCACCCCACGATCCGGCCGAGGGGACGGGAACGGTCGCCCACGCCGAGGTCAACAGCAGAGCCAGGGTAATAGGCAAGGACACGGTCATAGGCAAGGCCACAATGACGGTTCCCGCCGCAACGCTAAAGGCCGTGAACGCAACCGCGGCGGCCGTCAACCCCGCCAGTTCAGCGCCGCAGCTCCATCGCAGCGCAGCCGCAACGCCGACCCGGCACGCAAAGTAGCGTTCGACGTTCTGCAGGCTGTCGCCGTTGACAATGCGTATGCAAACCTAGCGCTACCACACCACATTCGCCGCGCCCGCCTCGATCAGCGTGACGCAGGCTTCGCAACCGAGCTCACTTATGGTTCGTTACGAGAACTCGCGAGCCTCGACGCGGTGCTGGCCGAATGCTCCGACCGCCCACTCAAAAACATTGACCCACCGGTCTTGGATGTTCTGCGGATCGGTACCTACCAGCTTCTGCATATGCGTGTTCCGCAGCATGCCGCGGTCGATGAAACCGTGGCGCTCGCCCGCGACTGCGTAGGCGCTGGCGCGGGAGGCTTCGTTAACGCGGTTCTGCGCCGGGTCACCGAACGTTCGCGTGAAGAATGGGCTGAAACGCTCGAAGCGGCCATCACCGACCCGATGGCGCGCCTCGCCCTGCGGTACTCCCACCCCGAATGGGTGGTTCGTGCGCTACGGTCCTCGCTCGTTGTGCACGGGCGTTCAGCCGATGAGCTCGAGGCTTTGCTCGAAGCCGATAACGTGGCGCCGGAGGTGCACCTGGCCGCGCTTCCGGGGATCGCAACCGAGCAAGAACTCAAACGCCTCAAAGCCACCCCATCAACCTGGGTTCCCGAAGCATACTCAGTCAACTCTGGTGGCGATCCGTTGCGCTGGCCAGGTGTTGCCGAAGGCCATATTCGCGTGCAGGACCACGGCTCGCAGCTCGCCGCCCGCGTCCTCGCAGAAGCCGATGTTGCAGGCGCCGATGCCGGCCGTTGGCTTGATATGTCCGCAGGCCCGGGCGGTAAAGCCGCGCTGCTGGCCGCGATTGCCGCTCAACGCGGCGCGCATCTGACCGCGAATGAGGTTCAGGAGCACCGCTCTAACCTTGTGAAGCAAGCGTTGCGGGCAGTTGAAGAGAAAGCCTGGACCTCGGTGACCGGCGACGGCCGGGACATCGGTAAGGCACAGCCGAACCACTACGACCGCATCCTGCTGGATGCCCCATGCTCGGGGCTCGGCGCGCTCCGCCGCCGCCCGGAGAGCCGCTGGCGCAAACAGCCATCCGACATCCCAGCGCTCACCCGCCTACAAGGGGAGCTTCTGAACTCGGCACTCGACGCGTTGCGCCCAGGCGGGGTGCTCGCCTACGTGACGTGTTCACCGCACCCGGCTGAAACGCTCGCGATCCTCGAAGACGCGTTCCACCGTCGCAAAGACATCGAACTGCTCGACACCGGAGCAGTCCTCGACTCCGTAACGCTCACCGGCGAAGGTGACGCGACCCGCCCAGCCGACCCCGTCGTCGGAACCAGCACCGGTTCCACAGCCCAACTTTTCCCGCACTCCCACGGAACCGACGCCATGTTCATGGCACTCATCACGAAGAAGGAACAAGCATGAGCCGCCACACGTGCGCAATCCACCCCTCGATCCTCTCCGCTGACTTCCTCCGGCTAGGGGAGGAGCTACAAGCGATCAAAACCGCAGATGCCGTGCACGTTGATGTCATGGATCAGCATTTTGTGCCGAACCTGACGTTCGGCCCGCCAGTGGTCAAGAGGATTCAGGACGAGTCCCCGTTACCGCTCGATATTCACCTCATGATCGAAGACCCCGACCGTTGGGCCCCTGAATACGCGGACATGGGAGCATACTCGGTGACCTTCCACGCAGAAGCCGCGACCGCCCCGATCCGTTTGGCTCGCGAGTTGCGCGCACGCGGTTCGAAAGCCTCGATGGCTCTGCGTCCAGCAACGGGCCTGGACTCCTACATGGACATGCTCCCTGAACTCGACATGCTGTTGCTCATGACGGTCGAGCCGGGCTTTGGCGGGCAGGCTTTCCTCGACGTTGTTGTCCCGAAGATCCGCGCGGCACGTCAAGCGATTGACGGCTCTGGAGCGCAAGTCGCGCTACAGGTCGATGGCGGCGTGACAACCGAGACGATCCGCATCGCCGCTGAAGCCGGTGCGGACACGTTCGTTGCAGGCTCCAGCGTCTATGGTGCCGAAGACGTAGCGGAAGCGATTCAGAACTTGCGCGACGAAGCCCACGCTGCCATCGGAGGTTGAACTGAACTGCACTGACAACGGCAACCGTTGATGGGGCGGGCAATAGAAACTGACCTCAAGCGGGGGCAGTGAGCAAGTCGGCTCAACATTGTGTCACCGTCGCGCGGGGCCCGTATGGACATGGGTTACAGTTATGTTCACGTGCTCCGGGGTCGGTGAAAGTCCGAACCGGCGGTGATAGTCCGCGACCCGTTGCCTCAGCTTGAGTAAATGCTCTTGAAGGGAGACGGCTGAACTGGTGAAAATCCAGTACCGACAGTAAAAGTCTGGATGGGAGAAGCACGGTTTACGCTGAGACAGTGTTCTTCACGTAGCCGCTGGCTGGTATCACGCAGCCACTGATTGCGCGGAAGTTCAGCCACGTCACCGCGTGCCGAGCAGCCGAATGGACGAGTCCATACGACGAGTCCAAGACGCCGCCGCATCGCAAGTGAACGAAAGCGCTGGGCGAAGAAGCCACTCACGTATTCCTCAACCCGGGGCCGCCGTAGAGCGAGAAAGGGTTAGGAATGGATTTTCTGCGGTGGCTTGTCGAAACCTTCAACGGGACTATTGACCTGCCTGGAGGGCAGGTTTTGGTGGTCCGTGAGGTTGTTGGCAATGTTTTTGGTTTAGCTTCGGCTCTTGGCGGTATGCGCCGTAAAGTGTGGGCCTGGCCTATCGGTATTGCCGGTAACTTGTTGTTGCTCACAGTGTTCTTGGGTTCTTTGGTTGACCCGAACGCGACTATGCCTCACCTGTTGGGTCAGGCGGGCCGTCAGATCATGTTCATCGTGGTGTCCATCTACGGGTGGATCCGTTGGAACGAAAGCCGCAAGCAGCGTAGCGGTGATGATTCTCAAGCGATCACCCCACGATGGGGTGGCTGGGGCGTTCGAATCGGGATGGTGTTGGTCATGGTCATCGGCACGATCGCTCTGACCCCACTATTTGCCGCGTTGGGTTCGTATGATCCGGTGTGGGCTGATGCATGGACGTTCATTGGTTCGCTGGTAGCTACTTACGGTATGGCGAAGGGTTGGACTGAGTTCTGGCTCGCGTGGGTTGCCGTGGATATCGTGGGTGTCCCGCTGTTGTTCTCGGCAGGATACTTCGCTTCCGCGTTCATGTACTTGTTCTACGGGGTGTTCACGTTGATCGGGTTCTTCGTGTGGGCGCGTGCCCAGAAGAACGAGAAACCATCGATTGCCCGGATGGAGACACTTGACCCAACCGTGGATTGAGTTGTTCCCACCAATTGAGTCTCAGCGCAGGAACTGAGTCTCAGCCTAGGTTGGGTGTGAATGTTCGCTGGCGTCGGGCCGAGGGTAACCTCGGGCCGGCGCCGGTTGCTTTGTGTGGTCTTTGTGTCGTCACGTTCTGCTGATGCTGGGTGGGTTTGATTAGGCTGAGTGGTGTGAAAAGCTTCGAGGAACTCTTTGCTGAACTGCAAACCAAAGCTGTCGAGCGCCCTGAGGGGTCCGGCACTGTCCAAGAGCTGGATGCGGGTATCCATGCGATCGGTAAGAAGATCGTTGAGGAGGCCGCTGAGGTGTGGATGGCCGCTGAATATGAGTCGGATGATGAGGCTGCTGAGGAGATTTCGCAGCTTCTGTATCACGTGCAGGTGATGATGATCGCTAAGGGGTTGTCTCTGCAGGACGTGTATAAGCATCTGTGAGTTGTATGGCGTAGGCGTTGTTGTGGCGTGAGTTTGTGAAGGGTTGAGTTGTTGTGTCGACTTTGCGTGTAGCTGTTCCGAATAAGGGTTCGTTGTCTTCCGCTGTGACGGAGATGTTGTCTGAGGCGGGGTATCGGCAGCGTCGTGATTCGCGCGAGCTGGCGTTGACGGACCCTGAGAACGATGTTGAGTTCTTTTATCTGCGGCCGCGGGATATCGCGGTGTATGTGGGCCGTGGTGTTTTGGATTTGGGGATCACGGGCCGGGATTTGATGATGGACGCGGATGTTGATGATGCGGTTGAGGAGCTGATGCCGTTGGGTATTGGCGCCTCGACGTTCCGTATCGCTGGCCCGCGCGGTGTGTTCTCTGATTTTTCTCAGTTGAACGGTAAGCGGATCGCTACGAGTTACCGGGTTTTGGTGGATCATTATCTTCAAGAGCACGGTATTGACGCGGAGACGGTGCGTCTGGATGGCGCGATTGAGACCTCGATCCGTTTGGGTGTCGCTGACGCGGTGGCCGATGTGGTGGAGACCGGCTCGACGATGCGTGCTGCCGGTTTGGAGCCGTTCGGTCCTGAGTTGATGAAGTCTGAGGCTGTTTTGATTGGCCGGAAGAATCATCACCCGAAGGCTGAAGGCACGCTCGTGCGTCGTTTGCGTGGTGTGATTGTGGCTCGCCAGTACGCGATGCTGGATTATGACATCCCGAAGACGTTGGTTGATGAGGCGATGCGTTTGACCCCTGGCTTGGAGTCCCCAACGATTTCCCCGTTGGCTGACCCTGATTGGGTTGCGGTGCGGGCCATGGTTAACGAGAACCAGGTCAACCGTGTCATGGATGAGCTCTATGACGTGGGGGCGCGCGCGATTTTGGTGACCCCGATTAACGCTTGCCGTTTATAGGAAGGGGCAGGTTGTGTCTGTTGCTGTTCGTGTGATTCCGTGCCTTGATGTGGATGCTGGCCGTGTGGTTAAAGGCGTGAACTTTGAGGGTTTGCGCGATGCGGGGGATCCGGTTGAGCTTGCTGAGCGTTATGGCCGTGTGGGTGCCGATGAATTGACGTTCTTGGATGTCACGGCATCTTCGGATGAGCGTGACACGGTGTATGACATTGTTAGCCGTACCGCTGCTGAGGTTTTCATCCCGTTGACGGTCGGTGGCGGTATCCGTTCGGTCACGGATGTCTCTAAGCTGCTGAACGCGGGCGCGGATAAGGTTTCTGTGGCTACTGCCGCGGTGGAGAACCCGGATCTGATCAACCAGATCAGTGAGGCTTTTGGTTCCCAGGTTTTGACGTTGTCTCTGGATGCTAAGCGTAGCGATAACCCGGATCTAGCTTCCGGTTATGAGGTCATGGTGCGTGGCGGCCGGGTGGGTACTGGTCAGGACGCGCTGGAGTGGGCGGCTGAGGCTCAGAAACGCGGCGTGGGTGAGGTTTTGTTAAACTCGATCGACGCTGATGGGACGCAAGAAGGTTTCGATACGCAGATGCTGCGCGATGTCCGGCGCGTTATTTCGGTTCCGTTGATCGCATCAGGTGGGGCTGGTAAGCCTGAGCATTTCCCGCCGGCGGTGGAGGCGGGGGCCGATGCGGTGCTTGCGGCATCGCTGTTCCACTTTGGGCCTGATCACATGATGGCTGAAGTGAAGGCCGCGATGCGGGCTGCAGGCATCACGGTCCGTTAAGAACCGCGTCCGTTAAGTGCCGCGTCTGTTATGGTCCGCTAAGAGCAGCGTTCAGCGTTTTTCGCTGTTGAAGCCTCGAGTGCCTTCTTGGCCTCGGGGCTTCCTTCGTAGAGCACCAGCGCGTGTTCGGTTCGGCCGAATGCGTGCATGATGAGTTCGCTCACGGACCCGTAGATCGCGACCGAGTCGGTGCCTTTCTTGGCATGGTAGCGGGTCCCGTCAGGGCGGACGAGGATGATCCCGACCGGTGAGTTCCGGTAGAGCAGTTTGGCACCGTTCTTGAACCGCTGCCATAGCCGTTCGGTATATGCCGCATCCAGGGATCGTGGTACCCAGCGTTCGCGGGCGCGGCGGATGTCTTCGAGGTGCACAAAGTATTCGAGCAGGTTCGCTGCGGCGTCCACACGTTTGAGGTTGAACGGGGAGAACTTCTGTGGCCCTTGCGCGAATTGTTTGATGAGGCGCGCATACCCGCCGGGGTGTTGGCCTTGGGAAGCGAGGATCTCGAGTTTGCGTTCCATGCCTTGCCGTAAACCAGGGGCACCTGTGATGCCGGCGGCCCAAACGGAGCGTTCACGAAGCACCAGGTGTGCCGCTAAATGCCGTGTTTCCCAGCCATCGCACAGCGTGGGGGCGTGCGGACCTGCGGCGAGGAGCGCATCGGCGAGCGCTTGACGGGACACAGAGACAAAGCGAGGCACGCTCACAAACGTAGCACGTTCAGCTGACACGTCACGCTATGACACTGTAAGGAGTGCGCAACGTAGCATGGGAGCGTGTCTGGTTCTTCTGAAACTCCCGCTGAAATCCGTGCCGATCGCGACCAAGCAGTTGACTCGTCGCCTTCGGTGTTCGATGTTTCTGCGCTGAAATTTAACGCCGATGGCCTGATCCCTGCTGTTGTGCAGGACGTTGATTCGTTGCAGGTTTTGATGCTCGGCTGGATGGATGCCGAGGCCATCAGGCGTAGCGCTACCACCGGGCGGGCAACCTATTGGTCTCGTTCCCGGCAAGAGTACTGGCGTAAAGGTGACACATCTGGTCACATTCAAGAGGTTGTCGCGATGAACTATGACTGTGACGCGGACACGATACTGCTCACTGTGGCCCAGACGGGGGCCGCATGCCATACCGGTAGCCGCTCGTGTTTTGATGACCGCTCCATCCCGGTAGCTACGCCGTCGCGGCAAGCAAACACGGCCGCCGAAACGAGCCGAGCATACGAGACTGAAGCAGGGGAGAAGTAATGAGCGCTCCGAGGATCAACCCGAACATCACCCGCGAGGAATTCGTCGCAGCTGCTGCCTCTTCTGATGGCCCACGAGTCATCCCGGTGACAGCGCGGATGCTCGCCGACGGCCTCACGCCCTTAGGCGTGTATCGCCGCCTTGCCGATGAACGCCCCGGCACGTTCCTGCTCGAATCCGCGACCGCCGGGCAGTGGGCCCGCTACTCCTTCATCGGTGCGGCAAGTGCCGCGATGCTCACCGAACACGACGGCCAAGCCGTCTGGGAAGGAAACCCACCCGTGGGTATCCCGTCTGAAGGCAACGTCATGGAGGTTCTGCGGGAATCCCTACAGTTCCTCAACCGCGGCCAGCAAAATCTCGCCCGCCCATCGTTCCCCTTCGTCTCCGGGCTCATGGGCTACATCGGCTGGGACGCAGTCCGCTACTGGGAAACCCTCGGTCAAGGCCCAGCAGATGACATGCATGTGCCGATGCTCGCGCTGCAACTGGTCACCGACATGGCCGTCTATGACCACCTCGACGGATCACTCACCCTGGTCGCCAACGCCTACAACAAAAACGGTCTCGACACCGGAGCCGAAGGCGCATACGAGGAAGCGGTAACACGCCTACAGAACATGGCGCACCAACTCGGTGAACCCTCCACCGGCGAAGCGCCAGTCCCCATGCCATCAGCCGACGTATCGCGCGAAGAAATGTTCGCAACCGTCAAAGAAACCTGGGCAGAACCAGAATTCATGCACGCGATCGAGACCATCAAAGACGCGATCGTGGACGGCGAAGTGTTCCAAGCAGTCGTAGGGCGCCGCTTCGAACTACCAACCCAAGCGAACGCGCTCGACGTCTACCGCATCCTGCGCGCCACCAACCCCAGCCCCTACATGTATGTCGCGACCTACCACAACGCAGATGCCCAACCATTCTCCGTCGTCGGCTCCTCACCAGAAGCGCTCGTGACCGTGAAATCCGGAAACGTCGTGACCCACCCCATCGCAGGCTCCCGCCCCCGCGGAACAACACCAGCCGAAGACGAAAAACTGGCCAAAGAACTACTAGCAGACCCCAAAGAACGCTCCGAACACCTCATGCTCGTAGACCTCTCCCGCAACGACCTCTCCAAAGTCTGCACCCCAGGCACCGTGGACGTCACCCAATTCATGGAGATAGTCCACTACAGCCACATCATGCACATGGAATCCACCGTCACAGGCCAAGCCGAACCCCACACCAACGCCTACGACGTCCTCCGCGCCGTATTCCCCGCCGGAACCCTCTCCGGGGCACCCAAACCACGTGCACTACAACTACTCGACGAACTAGAACCAGTAGGGCGCGGCATTTACGGGGGAGTAGTCGGCTACTTCGACTCCGCCGGAGACATGGACATGGCCATCGCCATCCGCACCGCAGTCCTCAAAGACCGCACCGCCTACGTATCCGCCGGCGCCGGAATCGTCGCCGACTCCCAACCCGAATCAGAAGCCCTCGAAACCGTCAACAAGTCCTTCGCACCGCTACGCGCCGTATGGCTCGCCGACCAACTCAGCGCAACCGAAGACCACGGTGCCGAAGACCACAATGCTGAAGACCACGACGCCGACCAGGCCGAGGAACCAACACCCGGAGACGCCGATGCCTGACACCGAAACCCCACAGAACGGCGAAACCACACTGGGCGGCGAAACCACACCACGCCGCCACCGCTTCGGCCAACGCAAACACATCGTCCTGGCAGGCCTCACCCTCTCCATCGCCGCGCTCATCCTCATAACCCAAACCTGGATCACCATCGGCGCTCCAGACACCGGGGTAGCAGTAGAAAGCCTCAACGTCGCCGGCGGAACCGCAACACCAGCAGCACCCGCGCTCGCCGTGGTGATGCTCGCGGCCACGATCGCGCTCACCATCGCAGGGCCTGTGACGCGCTGGATCATCACCGTAGTCCAAGCCCTCGCCGGTGCTGGGGTTGCCGGGGTGAGTATCTGGGCGGCACTCTTGCCTGAGGATGCGGCATCGGCCAAGGTCGGAGAAACATTCGGCCTCGGGGTGGTCAGCAGTGTTTATGAGGTCACGATCTTTCCGATCATCACAGCGGTTGCGGGCATTCTCATGGTGCTGGTTGCGGTATGGGGCGTTTTTGTGTCGGCACCCGCCGCATCGACATCAAGCAAATATGATCGCGCGAGCTCCAAGACCGGCAGCGCAACCTCAAAGCCGGGCAACCGGCCAGCAGGTCAAAGCGCCGGAGATGATGGAACCCAAGACGATACAGCCGAGGCCATGGATGAGATCGACCAATGGGACGCCCTGACCCAGGGCGAGGATCCGACTGATCCTGACGGCCCACGCTCCGGGCGCGCACGCTTCTACTAGGACACCGCCTGTTAGTCCACCGCCTGTTAGGTAGCCCGCGGTCTCTTCATCTGAGACGCCCTTCAACCGGTGCGCAGACGCGATCGAAATGACTCGCCGCACGTAGCGATTGAGCGGTCAACGCCTAGAAGTGGCAGAATAGCTATGAGCGTGTGTTCATGCTGACGCTTCACTCGCGCACACCTGGACACATATCCACCCGTGACCTCACGGTCGCGGATGCCCCACAGAGGGCAGAGCATCACTGACCTGAGGTTTCAACTCGAAGGAGATAGGGATATGCCTCTCGATCGCCAGACCATTGCTCATGACCCAATCCATGAGCAGCACCTGGGCCACGGCAACACGGTTGCTTCGTGGGCAATGTTCACCATCATGTTTGTTGGCTTCCTGCTGTCCTGCGTCGCCTTCACCATCCCTAACTGGGTTCTTTTCTGGGCCGGCGGCGTGATCTTCGTTGTCGGTATCATCGCCGGCGTCGTTCTGAAAGCCGCCGGTTTCGGCGTGGGTGGCTCCCGCACCAAGCACGACTAACGTTGTGAGCGCTCAGCCCCGCGAAACATTCGCGGGGCTTCGTTCTATACGGGGTTATACACGGTTCTATACAGGGCATACATAAGGTCCGGTACCGTCCGAACGTAGCGGACAGAAGGGATAGGCAAGGCACATGGCTGAGGCCACTGTTTTGGATCAGATCATTGAAGGTGTTAAGGAAGATCTGGCCGAACGCAAGCAACTCGTGCCGCTTGAAGAGATCAAGCGCCGCGCCGCTGAAGCCCCACCAGCCCGCGATGCGCTGGCCGCCCTCACCCCGAACACGGATTCCGCCTTCGCTGTGATTTCTGAGGTTAAGCGCCGTTCGCCATCGAAGGGTGCGCTCGCGGACATCCCTGAACCTGCTGACCTCGCCGCCAAATATGAGGCTGGCGGCGCCGCAGCGATCTCGGTTCTGACAGAGCAGCGCCGCTTTGGCGGTTCACTCGCGGATTTCGATGCCGTCCGCGCGCGCGTCAACATCCCGCTTCTGCGCAAAGACTTCACGGTAGACGAATACCAAATCTATGAGGCCCGTGCCCACGGTGCGGATCTGGTTCTGCTCATCGTTGCGGCTTTGAGCGATCAAGAGCTCAGCGACTTCCTTGCGCTCACACACCAGCTGGGCATGAACGCGCTCGTTGAAACACACACCCCGGAAGAGATCGAACGAGCCACAAAGGTTGGCGCGAAGATCGTGGGAGTCAACGTACGTAACCTCAAAACCCTCGAGGTCGACACCGGCCACTATGCTGAACTGGCCAAGCACCTACCTGAGACGGTCGTGACGGTCGCCGAATCAGGTGTCGAGGACATCGAACAGGTCAAGACCTACGCCCACGCTGGCGCCGACGCCGTGCTTGTAGGAGAAGCACTCGTCAAGCACGCCCAACCGCGTCAAACCGTCGCCGAGTTCACTGAGGCAGGCCACACCATCCGGTCCTCAGCCCGCTAGTCACCGGCATCTCCGCTAGCCGCCATCATCATCTAGGAACGCAATGACCCACACACCAGACTCCGGCGAACAGAACCCTGCCGATCAGAACCCCGGCGAACAGAGCACCGAAGCGCGCGACACTGATGGGCGCGGTTCTGAAGGCAATAACACCGCGATGGCAGATACTTTCATGTCCGGATCGCTACGTAACGCACCCGGCCCATACTTCGGTGACTACGGTGGCCGGTGGATGCCAGAGTCTTTGGTTCGCGCCCTCGATGAGCTTGCAGAGACGTTCAACGCGGCAAAGCAAGACCCAGAGTTTGTGGCTGAGTTCCAGGACCTGCTAGCCAACTATGCCAACCGCCCGTCACTTCTAACCGAGGCGCCACAGTTCGCTGAGCACGCAGGTGGGGTGCGTGTCTTCCTTAAACGGGAAGACCTCAACCACACCGGCTCCCACAAGATCAACAACGTTCTCGGCCAGGCGCTACTTGCCAAGCGGATGGGGAAGAACCGCCTCATCGCTGAAACCGGTGCGGGCCAACACGGTGTAGCTACGGCGACAGCGGCAGCCCTGTTCGGGATGGAATGCGTCGTCTACATGGGCGAGGAAGACACCGAGCGTCAAGCCCTCAACGTGGCCCGCATGAAACTGCTCGGCGCCACCGTTATACCGGTCGCTGTTGGCTCCCGCACGCTCAAAGACGCGATCAACGAAGCATTGCGTGACTGGGTCGCGAACGTCGAACACACCCACTACCTGCTCGGAACCGCGGCCGGCCCATACCCATTCCCGAGCATGGTGCGCTTCTTCCACGAATGCATCGGTAACGAGACCCGCGAACAGATCATCGAACAAGCAGGGCGTCTCCCGGATGCGATCTGCGCGTGCGTGGGCGGCGGATCTAACGCGATCGGAAGCTTCCACGCTTTCCTCGACGATAAAGACGTCGAACTGCACGGCCTGGAAGCCGGAGGCGACGGCATCGACACGCCACGCCACGCGGCAACCATCACCCTCGGCAGGGCAGGCGTCCTACACGGGGCGAAGACCTACCTCATGCAGGATGAAGACGGCCAAACCATCGAATCCCACTCGGTCTCAGCTGGCCTGGACTATCCAGCGGTAGGCCCAGAACACGCCTACCTCGCCGACATCCACCGAGTCCAGTACACCGCCATCACTGACAGCGAGGCGATGGAAGCGTTCCGCCTGCTGTCGCAAACAGAAGGCATCCTCCCAGCGATCGAATCCAGCCACGCTCTGGCCGGCGCGATCAAAGTGGGCCAGCGCATGGCTGAAGAAGCGAAAGCTAACGGCCAAGACCCAACCGAGCACATCGTCGTCGTGACGTTGTCAGGCCGCGGCGATAAAGACGTGGCAACCGCAGCCCGCTGGTTCGGTCTGCTGGAGGAAAAAGACGAGCAGAACAACGGGGAAGAGGAAGGCAAGCAAGCGTGAGCCAGAGCGCACCACGAATCACATCCGCTGACGCGATCGCGCGGGCACACAAGGAAGGCCGCCCAGCGCTCATCGCCTACCTGCCAGCAGGCTACCCGGACGTGCAATCCACCATCGACGCGGCGATCGCGGCAGCTAAGAACGGTGCCGACATCATCGAGATCGGTTTGCCATACTCGGATCCCGTAATGGACGGGCCAGTCATCCAGGCCGCGACAACACAGTCCCTGGCGAACGGGTTCAAGGTACCGCAGGTTTTCGACATTATCCAGAAAGTCACCGCGGAGGCCGATGCTGCGGTGCTGATCATGACCTACTGGAACCTCGTGTTGCGGATGGGTGTCGATGAGTTCGCCCGCCGCCTGGCAGAAGCCGGCGGAGCGGGCCTGATCACCCCTGACCTGCTCCCGGAAGAGGCAGGCGACTGGATGGAAGCGTCTGAGAAATATGGCCTTGACCGAGTCTTTCTGACTGCGCCATCGAACACTCCGGAACGTGTCAAACAGACCGTGGATTCCTCCCGCGGGTTCGTCTACTGCGTATCCATCATGGGTGTGACAGGTGCCCGCGATAGCGTCTCTGATGCAGCACAGGGTGTTGTGGAAGCGGTTCGTGCGGCAGGTGACCTCCCCGCGTGCGTTGGGCTCGGGGTGTCGCAGCGTTCTCACGTTGAAGAGATCGGCGAATATGCAGACGGGGTGATCGTCGGTACCGCGCTCGTGCGTGAGCTCGGTGAAAACGGTCCCGAAGGCGTAGGCCGGTTGACCGCGGAACTAGCAGGACGAGGCAGGTAGCCCATGATCACACAGACGATCACCACGGCAGTTTCAACCGCTATCCCGGCGTCGCTCCCATCGCCGCCGCAAGAGTTCTCGTCGTTTTCGCTAGGGCCGTTGACCATCCACATGTATGCGATCTGCATCTTGTTGGGGATCATCGCCGCCCTGATCCTCACGCAGCGGCGTTGGGAAGCACGCGGCGGAAATCCCGAGCTCGTGTGGGATGTAGCGATCTGGGCGGTTCCGCTCGGCATCATCGGTGGTCGTCTGTACCACGTGTTCTCTTCCCCTGACCAGTATTTTGGGCCGAATTATGACGGCACCGGGGACCCCATCAAGATCCTGTATATCGCCAACGGTGGCCTCGGGATTTGGGGTGCGGTAGCCCTCGGTGCGGTTGGTGTGTGGATCGCTACGCGCCGCGCCGGTGTCAGGTTCTCTACCTTCGCTGACGCTGTCGCGCCAGGGGTTCTGCTGGCTCAAGCAATTGGCCGCTGGGGTAACTACTTCAACCAGGAGCTGTTCGGTAGCCCGACTGACCTGCCGTGGGGTCTCAAGATTGATGCTGACTCACCGACCTTCCCGGCTGGTATGCCAGCGGACACGCTGTTTCACCCGACGTTCCTGTATGAATCCATCTGGAACATCGTCGGTGTTGCGATCCTCTTGCTGCTTGACCGTTTGTTCCGTATGCGCCGCGGTGCGCTCTTGTGGCTCTACATTGTGATCTATACGGCAGGCCGCACATGGATCGAAGCATTGCGGATCGACGAAGCTCAGATGATCACGATCGCCGGTGTCACGCAGAGGCTCAACGTGTGGGTATCGATCCTCGTGTTCCTGGGCGCGCTCGTCGCGTTCGTCATCGCCTACCAGCGAGGCAAGAACGCACCTGAGCTCGATGTGGCTCTGCCAGGCCGCGAACCAAGCGCAGCGGCGGCCGCTGGTGCCGATAAGCCTGCTGAGGAAGAACGCGACGCCGCGGACAAGTCTGCTGAGACGGATAGACCTGCCGAGGCTGAGAAGCCTGGCGACGCGGAGGAGAAAGCTGCCGAGGTTGAGAAGCTAGAGGAGGCCGAGAAGCCTGCTGAGACCGAAGAAACCGCGGATGAAGAGAAATCCGCTCAGGTCGCTCAGGTCGCCGATGAGGAGAAGTCCTCTGAAGCCGATAAGCCCGAGCGCACGGAGACGACCGAGACCGCAGATGGTACGGACGATCGTGACGATACAGACGATGGCGACGATGCCGACCGTGCCGAGGCGTCAGAAGTAGCGTCTGAACCTGAGCAGACTGAAGCATCAGATAAGGCTGAGGCCCTGGAAACGGCGACCGATACGGAACAGGCCGGTACAGCCGAAGCTGCGGACACCGCGGAAGAGACTGACGTCGTGGAAGAAGAGCCTGAACCTGCAGAACCTGAAGCGGAAGAGCCTGAACCGGAAGAGCCAGCCGAGACGGTCGAGCCGGCCGAGACAGCCGAGACGGAAACCGTAGCTGAACCGGACAAACCGGCGGAGACCGCCGAGTCTGCCGAGACGGAACCTGCTGAGACCGAACCGGACGAGACCGAGCCTGCTGACGCGGAGCTCGCCAGCGAAACTGCGGATACCGCGGATACAGCCGAATCGGATGCTGACACTGCACCTGTTGTTGAAGCAGAAACAGCAGACACTGCTGAGTCCGAGGCTGACAAGGCAGGCACTGTTGAAGCCGGCGCCGCGGACACCGGCGCTGAGGACCCCGAGACCAACGGAGCCTCCGATACCGACACAGCCGACTCCGACACCGGTACGGCTGGTACTGACGCCGACAACGCCAGTACCGACACGGAAGCGGATACTGACGCAACAGCTGATGACACCGGTGACGATAGCGTCGGCGATAAGAAAGACGAGAACTGAATCAAAAGGCCAACTGCAGCCCCGTGCCCGCCCCTTGAGCGGGCGCGGGGCTGTAGGCTTATAAACAGGCGAAACCTTAGCGCATGCGGGATGAGACGAACGCATGAGCGAACATGTCTGGGGCGCCGCGAAATACATCACGATGGGGCGTTGAAAAATGATTGTTGACAAGAGTGCAGCCAGCAAGAAGAACAAGCGCCAGGTGCGGAGAGCCAAGATTGTCGTGACGTTCGGTCCGGCGCTCAACACTAAGAAGATGGCTCGCAAGGCGCTCAAGGCCGGTATGAACGTGGCCCGCCTGAACATGAGCCACGGGGATCATGCGACCCACCAGAATAATCTCGATAATCTGCGTGAGGTATCCCGAGAGCTCAATAAGCCGCTCGGTGTGTTCGCTGACCTGCAGGGCCCTAAAATCCGCCTTGCACGTTTCGCGGATGGCCCGCATGAGCTTGCCGAAGGCGATACTTTCACGATCACTACCCGCGATGTCCCCGGTTCGAAGGCCGAGTGTGGCACGACGTTCGCTGGGCTTATCGAGAACGTCGATGTCGGTGACATTTTGTTAGTCAATGACGGCAAGGTGCGTCTGCGGGCGGTCGAAGTCACGGCTACCGATGTTGTGACCGAGGTTGAGGTCGGCGGTGAGGTTTCTGATAACAAGGGCATCAACCTCCCCGGGGTTGCTGTGAATGTACCGGCGCTTTCGCAGAAGGACGAAGAGGACCTGCGGTGGGCTCTGCGTGCCGGTGTGGACATGATCGCTTTGTCTTTTGTGCGTAACGCTTCCGATATCGATCCTGTGCACCGGATTATGCAGGAGGAAGGCCGGAAGGTTCCGGTCATCGCCAAGCTGGAGAAGCCGCAGGCTGTCGATAACATCGAGGAAATCATCGACGCGTTCGATGCGATCATGGTGGCTCGCGGCGATCTCGGGGTGGAGTTGCCGCTTGAGGATGTTCCTGTGGTTCAGAAGCACGCGGTCGAGCTGGCGCGCCGTTGGGCTAAGCCTGTGATTGTGGCAACGCAGGTTTTGGAGTCGATGATGGATTCGCCTACACCTACGCGCGCTGAAGCCTCTGACTGTGCGAACGCGGTTTTGGATGGTGCCGATGCGGTGATGCTTTCGGGGGAAACCTCGGTTGGTAAGTATCCGATCGAAACGATCGAGACCATGGCGCGGATCATCAAGTCGACCGAGGCTCACGGTTTGCAACGGATCCCGCCTCTCGCGGCGCGCCCCCGGACGCGTGGTGGCGCGGTGACAAGGGCGGCGGTTGAGGTTGCTGAAGAGGTCAATGCGTCTTATCTTGTGGCGTTCACGCAGACCGGTGACTCGGCGCGCCGTTTGGCGCGTATGCGTTCGGAGATCCCTGCTCTGGGATTCACTTCGAGTGAGCAGACGTTCCGCTACATGAATTTGTTCTGGGGTATCACCCCGGTTTTGGCGGGGTTTGTGGATCATTCGGACAAGATGTCTCAGCAGGCCGAGGAGCACTTGCTGGGTAGCAACCTCGCTGAAGAGGATGAGCTCGCGGTGATCGTATCGGGTTCCCCTCCAGGTAAGGCTGGATCCACGAACTCGTTGCGTGTGCATCGTCTGGGCGACATCACGCATAGCGGTAAGGATGGCGAGCGGAACGAGGAACGCCATGAGGAGATCAAGCCGTGGCGTACGCGTGAGCAGGCCGCCGAGGACCTGGTTGTGCGGATGAATGAAGGCCAAGACGCACGTCTGCCGGCCATTGACTTCTGATGGCTGCTATGGCTGTAGATGCTATAGATACCGGATCAGAGCTCGTACTCGCTGAACGTGCGGGGGCCTTGGGTGTTGTGACACTCAACCGCCCGGCCGCGGTGAATGCGTTGAACCTTGAGATGGTTCAGGCTATGCATCAGGCGCTGGATGTTTTTGCGGCAGACGATGCGGTGCATGCCGTGCTGGTTCGTGGCGCGGGTGAGCGGGGTTTGTGCGCGGGCGGTGACGTGCGCGTGATCTATCGAGGCACCATCGAAGAGCCGGCGGTTGCGATGGAGTTTTTCGCGGCGGAGTATCGCTTGGATCACGCGATCGCGTGTTTCCCGAAACCCTATATTCCGTTCATGGATGGCCTGGTTTTGGGTGGGGGAGTCGGGATCTCGGTTCCTGGTTCGCACCGGATTGTGTGCGAATCGACCCGGTTGGGGATGCCGGAGACCGGTATCGGTTTCAGCCCGGATGTGGGTGGCGCGTATTTCTTGGCGCGTTCTCCTGGGGCGGTGGGCCGCTTCTTGTCTTTGACTGGGCTGCAGGTCTGCGGTGCCGATGCGGTGTATGCGGGGCTTGCTGATGCGTTTGTTCCGGCTTCGCAGCAAGGTGCCTTGCGTGCGGAGCTTGAACAGGCCACATGCGCCGGTGATGTGGACGATGCGGTGGAGCGCTACTCGCTTTCCGTCCCGGACACGGACGGCCGGCAGCGCAGCGCAGGTGAAGGCACAGTAAGGGACACCGCAGAGGGCGCCGGTGCGGGACGTTTGGAGGCGGCCCGCGGCTGGATCGACGAGGCTTTCTCGCACGAAACTGTCGAGGACATCCTTGAGGCCTTGCAGGCGCGTGTTGAAGGCGCTGGTGAAGCTGCTGGGCAAGGCACGCTTGAGCGGGAAGCGTTGGATGCGATGCGCCGGAACAGCCCAACGGGCATGAAGACGGCACTGGAAGCGATCGAGCGTGCGCGCCAACTGAGCCTGGCGGATACGTATCGGCAAGACTATCGGTTGTGCGGGAACGCAGTCTTGGGCAACCGCCGCGGCGGCGCGCACGCGACTGAGGTAGAAACGCGCGAGCTAGTACGGCCTGGCCACGATATGCGTGAAGGGATCCGCGCTCAGATTATCGATAAGGACCGCAACCCACAGTGGAACCCAGCAACGCTGGAGGGTGTTACCGCCGAGCTCGTCGAGAGTTTCTTCGCCGCGGTACCAGGCTTCCCGGACCTTGAATTCCCCAAGTAGAAGCTAAAACGCGTAGAAGCTAAAACGAAAACCAAACGCGGGAGAGCAAGAAAACCAAACGTGGGGCGCAACCTTTGTTGCGCCCCACTTTGTATCTGTGCCCGAGGCGGGACTCGAACCCGCACGATTTTCATCGCTGCATTTTGAGTGCAGTGCGTCTACCAATTCCGCCACTCGGGCTGGTGTCTATGTGAGTACCGGGTCGAGTGTCCGTTCGAGGGATCTCTGACTCGTTTACTCGTGGTTTTCTCACCAGCGGGTTCTACTGTATACGCACTCGTGTGGAAAATGCACATCCAACCCGCACCGCTACGCGGGCGTGACTATTCACACAGTGCTTATTCCGCCTCGGGGTCACGCTTTCGGGCTTAAAGGTCTAGCATTGTCACGGGAGTGGAGTGAACTCTAGGTAAACAGATGTTCATGCCCGGTTTATGTGAGTGTTTTGAAGAGGAAGGCCCCGCATGGATCCGTTCTTACTCGTTGTCATTGTCATCGCTTTGGCGTTGTTCTTTGACTTCACGAACGGCTTTCACGACACCGCTAACGCGATGGCCACCCCGGTTGCGACGGGGGCGATCAAGCCGAAAGCTGCTGTGACGTTGGCCGCCATCTTGAACCTTGTTGGCGCGTTCCTGTCCACCGAGGTCGCGATGACGGTTTCTAAGGGGATCATCAACGAATCTTCCTCGGACGGTGGGATCCTCATCACTCCATCGGTGATTTTGGCCGGCCTGATGGGCGCGATCGTCTGGAACCTCTTGACGTGGCTACTCGGCTTGCCGTCGTCTAGCTCTCACGCTTTGTTCGGTGGTCTCATCGGTGCCGCCATCGTGGGTGCGGGCCTCTCAGCGGTGAATTACGGAACGCTTTTTGAGAAGGTCCTGATCCCTGCGGTCGCTGCCCCGCTCATCGCAGGTGTTTCAGCTTTCTTCGCCACCCGGTTGGCGTACCGCATCACGCGTCGGAACAGTAAACACATCTCCCCGAATCGCGGCGGTTTCAAGATCGGTCAGATCTTCTCTTCCTCCCTTGTCGCGTTGGCTCACGGCACGAATGACGCTCAGAAGACGATGGGTATCATCACTCTGGTTCTGGTGTCCGCTAACATGCAGGAAGCCGGCACAGGCCCTCACCTGTGGGTTATCGCTAGCTGTGCTTTCGCGATCGCGTTAGGCACCTATACCGGCGGCTGGCGCATCATGCGCACTCTGGGAACGGGCCTAACTGAGGTCAAGCCGCCGCAGGGTTTCGCTGCCGAGGTTTCTACGGGTGCTGCGATCCTGGCGTCATCACACTTAGGTTTCGCGTTGTCGACCACGCAGGTCGCGTCCGGTTCCGTGGTGGGTTCCGGTTTGGGTCGTAAAGGGGCAGGTGTCCGTTGGCGTACCGCTGGCAAGATCGCGACCGGTTGGCTCTTCACACTGCCTGCCGCTGCCATCATCGGTGGTCTGGCTGCGGCGTTGACTCACCTGGGTTCGGTAGGTGTGTGGATCGTTCTGATCACGGGCCTGGCCGCGATGCTCACGATTTTCTTGATTTCTCTACGTAACTCGGTTACTCACGAGAACGCTATGCGTGGCGTCGAGGTTTCCTCAGCCGCGGTTCACATTCCAACCAAGAAGGAACGCCGTAGCGCTGCCCGTGCATTGCGCCGTGAGGCTCGCGAGGCGCACGAGCACGCTAAGGCCGCCGCCGCGAAGGCTAAGTCTGAGGCGCGGAAGGCTCGCCGTGCAGCTCGTGCCGCAACGCATGCCCACCGGGTTGCACGGAAGGCGGCGGCAGCCGAGTTGCGTGAGGTGCGTCGTGCGCAAGACCGTGAGGAATCAGCGCGGCTTAGCTTCATCGCGGCAGTCGATAGCCAAGCCGCAGCGGAAGAGTCCGATGTGGCGGCCCGTGAAGCCGAACGCGCCGCTAAGGAAGCCAGTAAGGGCCACGATGTTGCTGAAGCGAAGCAAGGTAAGTAGCGGAGAAGATCAATGACTGTTGAATTTATGCCGTTTCTGATGGTGTTCGTCGCGACTGTGTTCTCAACGCTGTTCGTGGTGCTGATGTTCTCGACCGGGGTGCGGTTGCAGTCCCTGCATGACGCGGCAACGGAGGAAGGCCTCAGCAAAGCGAAACGTCTCAAGGCCGGCTATTTCGCGTGCTACGCGGTATCCGGGCTGATCGTTCTGCTCGGTATCGCGTTGATCGTCCCGCCGATCCATAAGGCGCTGGGGTTCTGAAACGTTAGGCTTCTGAAGCGCTGGGTTTCTGAAACGTTAGGCTTCTAGCCGCGCGCAAGCGTTGAGGGCGGGTCACCGTGCAAGGTGGCCCGCCCTCAACGCGTCTACACCCGACATGTCCACAACGAGCGCAGCTACGCATCTACACAGCCACGTAGCGTGCCGGCGTGTGGTTTGAGTGCCACCGTTTAGCGCAGGTCGATGAGCTGGTTGGTGATGCGTGCGGTCGCGACAAGTTTGTTGTTCTCGTCATAGATTTTGATGTCGTGGCTCGTGGTGGTTCGGCCGAGGTGGGCTGGTGTGCACACTCCGCGCACCCGCCCGGAAACACCGCCGCGGTGGTGGGTGATGTTGAGGTCCACGCCTACGGGGGATTTCCCCTGGAGCCCTGAGTCGACGATGTGCAAGGCTGCGGCGAAGGAGCCAAGGGTTTCAGCGAGTGCCGCGCTGGCTCCGCCGTGGAGGATTCCGGCTACCTGGGTGTTGGTTTCAACCGGCATGGTTGCGGTGAGCTCTTCGACCGTGAAGGTGTCGAAGACGATCCCGAGCTTGGTGACCAGTTCTCCGGGGCCATGATGGCGTAGGTATTCCCACGCTACGTGCGGGATGTTCGCTTCAGTGAGTTCGGTAGCGAACGGATGGTTCTCGTGGGTAGCTTGGGTGGTCTTGTTGGTGCCGCCCGTTTCGGGTTTTGAGCTTTTGTCAGTCATGGGCATTAGGCTTTCATGTGTGAGTGCCAACGCCAAGTCTTCTTCGTCTAAATCTTCGTCTTCGTCCGAATCCAAGCCGCGTTTGCTCGTTATCGATGGGCATTCGATGGCGTTCCGCGCGTTTTTCGCTTTGCCTGCAGAGAACTTCTCGACTGCTACGGGCCAATACACGAACGCGGTTCACGGTTTCGTTTCGATGTTGCTGAAAATGATTGAGCAACGGGAACCGACCCATGTTGCGGTCGCGTTTGACCTTTCTGGGCCTACTATCCGTTCGCAACAGTATGAGGAATATAAGGGTGGCCGCGCCGAGACTCCGCCGGAGTTCGCGGGCCAGATCGAGTTGATCGATCAGGTCATGGCCGCTATGAACATCCCTACGTTGACGTATGAGGGCTATGAGGCTGATGACATTCTGGCGACGTTGTCGACCCGTGGCGCTGCGGATGGTTTCGATGTCCTGGTTGTCTCTGGTGATAGGGACACGTTCCAGTTGATCAACGATGACGTGCTGGTTTTGTATCCGATGCGCGGCATTTCGGATATCCCGCCGATGGACGCTGCCGCGGTGCAGGACCGTTACGGGGTTCTTCCGCAGAATTACCCGGATATGGCTGCGCTGGTGGGGGAGAAGGCCGATAATCTTCCGGGTGTTCCCCGTGTGGGTAATAAGACTGCGGCTAAGTGGATCAATCAGTATGGCTCGGTTGAGAAGATCCTTGAGCATGCTGATGAGATCAAGGGCAAGGTTGGTCAGAGTCTTCGTGATCACATGGATGATGTGCGCCGTAACCGTGAGCTGAACGCTTTGGTTCGGGATCTGGATGTGGATCTCACGTGGGATGACATGCGTGTGCGTGAACCGGAGTGGGATCGCATTGAGGACTTGTTTGATTCGCTTGAGTTCAATACGTTGCGCCGCCGTTTGAACGACGTGATGGGCGGTTTGAGCGAGGAAGAGTCCCCGGCTGTTGAGTTGCCGAATGTTGTTTCATTCACTGACGCTGAGCAGATTCGTTCGTGGTTTGAATCTGTTGCTGGCGCGGGCGCTGATGGTGCGCCTGTTGCCGCGGTGCGCGTTGAGCTGTCGGCTGAGCACGCGGTGGGTGAGGCATCGGATGTTCTGAGCCTTTCGGTCGCGGTGCTTCCTGAAGAGTCGGCGCAGGCTGAGGCGTTGCAGGTTGATCTTGCCCAGTTGGACGAGCAGGCTACCGATGCGGTGGCGGCCTGGCTTGCGGATGCTGAGCGGCCGAAGGTTGTGTATGACCTCAAGCCGATGCTGAAGGCACTGTGGGCGCGTGGTTTGCAGTTGTCGGGTGTGATCGATGATGTCGCGCTCTCGGCGTATCTGGTTCAGCCGGACCGCCGTGGTTATGCGCTTGAGGATCTCTCCCAGCAGCACCTGAAGCGCACGCTGGGTGAAGCAGCGGCACAGAATGCCGGCCAGCTTGATTTAGGCCTGGATGAGGACGGTGCGGCCGTGGATGGCCGCGAGGCGGAACGTGCAGATGTCACGTTGCGTCTGCATTCGGTGTTGCAGCCCATGCTTGTTGATCGTGAAGCTCAAGACCTGTTGACGCAGGTCGAGGTTCCTTTGGCGAGCGTTCTGGCGCGCATGGAGGCCACGGGTGTGGCCGTGGATCTGGAGTCGCTTGATGATTTGATCGATAGCTTCACCCAGAACATGAACCGCGCCCAACAACAGGCTTTCGACGCGATTGGGCACGAGGTGAATCTCAGTAGCCCTAAGCAGTTGCAGACTGTTCTGTTTGAGGAACTTGAGCTTCCTAAGACCAAGAAGATAAAGACCGGTTACACGACGGACGCGACCTCGTTGCAGGATTTGTTGGTCAAGACGGGACATCCGTTCCTCGAGGCACTGATGGCTCACCGAGACGTGGCTAAGCTGCGGCAGACTGTTGAAGGTTTGAAGAAGACTGTTGCCGCTGATGGGCGGATCCATACGACGTTCTCTCAGACCGCCGCGGCTACCGGCCGGTTGTCTTCCTTGAACCCAAACCTGCAGAACATTCCGGTGCGTACCGAAGAGGGCCGCCGTATTCGCGACATCTTCACATGCGGTGACAGCGCGGAGCTGCTCACGGCGGATTATTCGCAGATTGAGATGCGCATCATGGCGCATTTATCTGGGGATGAGGCGTTGATCCAGGCGTTCAAGGATGGCGAGGATCTGCACCGTTTTGTTGGCTCACATGTCTTCGATGTAGCGCCTGAGGATGTGTCTGCTGAGATGCGTTCGAAGGTCAAGGCGATGAGCTACGGCTTGGCGTACGGGTTGAGCCAGTTTGGCCTTTCGCAGCAGTTGGGTATTTCGGTTGATGAGGCCCGCACGCTGCGGAACGACTATTTCAAGCGTTTCGGTGCGGTACGTGATTATCTCGATGAGGTTGTGGCTCAAGCGCGCGTGGACGGCTACACCTCGACCCTGTTGGGACGGCGCCGCTACCTGCCTGAGCTGCATAGCGATAACCGTCAGCTGCGGGAGATGGCTAAACGGGCCGCGTTGAACGCTCCGATCCAGGGCACAGCGGCGGACATCATCAAGCTCGCGATGCTGCGCATCCCTGCCGCGTTCAAGGACGCGGGCCTGGAATCGAAGATGCTGTTGCAGGTCCATGACGAACTGATTTTCGAGGTCGTGGACGGTGAGCAGGAGAAGGTGCGTTCGCTCGTGGTCGAGATCATGTCCAGCGCGATGGAATTATCTGTTCCGTTGGATGTGAACATCGGTAGCGGGCGCACATGGCACGCCGCAGCACACTAGCGGCCGCCTGGCAAAGATTGAGCCTTTCACGGAAGATAGTGATCCACAGATGTTGGTCTGGAGTTGGAAATGAGTAGTGGCGCGGTGAATCAAGAGCGGTTCAGGGTTGTTCGGCATCGCCCGGACGGACCCCTGGGTAGCCCAGATCCGGTGACTGAGGCGTTCATTGAGGCGATGGCCTTAGGGTTCTTGGACGGGCGCCGCACGCAAGAGGAGATGCAGGGCAAGGTTGACCGTTTCCGTCAGGACCGTTCGCTGTTGACGATGGTCCATGACGACAATCAGCCTTCGATCGCACTGGATGCGGATATTCCTGTTGCGACGTTCGCGGAGTTCCCTGGCCAGCTGTGTGTGCGTGAAGGTGTCCTCGTTGATACGCATATGGTCACTGAGGTGACGGTGCGGACCTCGCACCGTCGTCGTGGTTTGTTGACCAAGATGATGCATGCCTCTTTCGACCGGGCTAAAGAGGCCGGGCGTCCGTTGGCGGCACTCACGGCGACCGAGGGCGTGATTTATGGACGCTTCGGTTTTGGCGTTGCAGCGCATACCGGCACGTGCCGGGTCAAGGTTCTGCATGGTTTGCGTTTGCGGGCTTCTGCGATCAAGGCGATCGAGGATTCGGGTGTGCGCGTTGTAGTGCCCTCCTGGGAAGAGATGCCGGCGGTTCACCGTGAGTCTTCTGAGGCCTATGTCAAACGGACACCTGGCCAGGTTGCGCCTGTTTCTTCGCAGCGGCGCCGCGCCGCCGGCATCAGTAACTATTTGGCGGAGCCAGGGGAGAGCCACGATTTGCGTCCGCTGGTTGCGCTCGGTCCGGACGGTAAGGTGCGCGGGCATGCGATCGCAGAGTTCTCCGGTTGGGATTCTCACCCGTTCACGTTGAAGGTTCATGAGCTGATGGCCGCGGATCCTGTCGCGGAGCTCGCTTTGTGGCAAGCGCTAGGTGCCACGGATTTGGTTGAAGAGCTTTCGGCCGATTCGGTGGTTGCTGATCACGCGCTGCGTGTCGCGTTGATCAATGGCCGCGATGTGGTTGACGGTGTTACGCGCGATGCCCTGTGGCTGCGGGTTCTCGATGTTCCAGAGGCGATGCGTGCCCGCGGACTCAGCAGTGAGGGCTCCGTGGTCCTGGACGTCTCTGACCCTCTGGGGTATGCCCAGGGGCAGTTCCTGATCGAGGCGGACGAACATGGAACGAGGGTTACCGAAGCGTCGGAAGCTACTGATAGTTCCGGCGCGGATGTGCCGCACTTGAGCCTGGATGCGGAAGCGTTGGCTGCTCTATACCTTGGTACGTGCCGTGTAGCTGATCTGGTGGCGAGCGGGCGTGCCCAGGCTGACGAGGCCGACCTTGAAGCGCTTCACTTGTTGTTTCACTCGAAGGTGCCTCCGATTAACACAACCTACTTCTGATGTTCCGGTTGCCTGGTCATGATGAGCAGGGTCTTGATGATGGGGTCTTGACATTGGGCAGAGCCCTGCCGCGTGGCAGCAGTAAAAGAAGCTCATACTTCATTGACTGAATTATCCCCATAGCATAGACTTGGTTGAGTTGTGCACTTTGCGTGCCATCACGCGTGCGCAATTCCATATTGTTCACTACTTCAGAGCAGCACACTTTGAGCGAAACATTCGCGGCTGTTCTGACCGATTTACTATCCGTAACGGAGCCCCTACTACATGACCACTACGAACCCGGATCAGACCGGACTCCCGCAGGTCGCAGTCAACGACATCGGTTCGGAAGAGGAATTCCTCGCCGCTATCGACGCAACCATCAAGTACTTCAACGATGGCGATCTCGTTGAAGGTGAAGTCGTCAAGGTTGATCATGACGAAGTTCTGCTGGATATCGGCTACAAGACCGAGGGTGTTATCCCGTCCCGCGAGCTGTCTATCAAGCACGATGTAGACCCTAGCGATGTCGTCGAGGTTGGCGACACGGTCGAGGCACTTGTCCTGACGAAGGAGGACAAGGAAGGCCGTCTGATCCTTTCCAAGAAGCGCGCACAGTACGAGCGCGCTTGGGGCGATATCGAGAAGGTCAAGGAAGAAGACGGCGTCGTTACCGGTACCGTCATCGAGGTTGTCAAGGGTGGTCTCATCCTCGACATCGGCCTGCGTGGCTTCCTGCCTGCTTCCTTGGTTGAGATGCGTCGCGTCCGCGACTTGGCTCCGTACATCGGCCAGCAGCTTGAAGCGAAGATCATCGAGCTCGACAAGCACCGCAACAACGTTGTTCTCTCCCGCCGCGCATGGCTTGAAGAGACCCAGTCCGCGGTCCGCACCGAGTTCCTCAACAAGCTCGAGAAGGGCCAGGTTCGCGAGGGCGTTGTCTCCTCCATCGTCAACTTCGGCGCATTCGTTGACCTGGGCGGCGTTGACGGCCTGGTTCACGTATCCGAGCTGTCCTGGAAGCACATCGACCACCCATCCGAGGTTGTCGAGGTTGGCCAGAAGGTTACCGTCGAGGTCCTCGAGGTAGACATGAGCCGCGAGCGTGTTTCCCTCTCACTCAAGGCAACCCAGGAAGACCCATGGCAGACCTTCGCCCGCACCCACGCGCTGGGTCAGGTTGTACCTGGTAAGGTCACCAAGCTCGTTCCGTTCGGCGCGTTCGTTCGCGTTGAGGACGGCATCGAGGGTCTGGTCCACATCTCCGAGCTCGCTGAGCGTCACGTTGACCTCGCGGAGCAGGTTGTTCAGGTGGGCCAGGAGATCTTCGTCAAGGTCATCGACATCGATCTCGAGCGTCGCCGTATCTCGCTGTCCCTCAAGCAGGCCAACGAGGGTGTTGACCCAGAGGGCACCGAGTTCGACCCTGCTCTGTACGGTATGGCCGCAGAGTACGACGAGGCCGGTAACTACAAGTACCCAGAGGGCTTCGACCCAGAGACCAACGAATGGCTCGAGGGCTACGAGACTCAGCGTGCAGAATGGGAGCAGCAGTACGCTGCAGCCCAGGCCCGCTGGGAGGCTCACAAGAAGCAGGTCGCAGAGGCAATCGAGAAGGACGCAGAGGCCGGCGCACAGCAGGCATCCGCTCCAGCTCCAGCTTCCTACTCCTCCGAGGACCAGAGCGACGCCGAAGACAGCGGCACGCTCGCATCCGATGAAGCCCTTGCTGCACTGCGTGAGAAGCTCACCGGCAACAAGTAAGCGAATCATCCGCCCCGCGAGCGCGGCACAGACACGCTAGCGGGGTAGATGAACCAAGAGGGCGGTTCCGAAAGGAACCGCCCTCTTCGCGTACCTGAACCCGTTTGCCGTACCTCGACCCTCTTGCAGCATCCAGTGGTTCATTACAGCATCCAGTGGGCTATTCAGTTATTCGGCGGACAGGGGCTAGTTGTTGCCTTCCTCGGCGTCGAGAGTAGCTACCTGGATGGTTTGTGGGCCTTCGTTCGGGCGGATCAGCATACCGCGGCCGGCAGGGAAGTGGCGCGGCCGGATGCGCCCGATGATCGGGCCTTCGCTGCTATCGCCGTCCATGAGCAGAGTCACGGCACCGGCTTCACGCAGTGATGCGAAGAACGGCTCATACATGGTGCGTGATGCGCCACGGACACGACGGGTGAGTGCCACATGCAAGCCGATGTCGGTGCTCATCGCGAGGAATGGGGTGAACGCGTGAAGCGGTGAGGCCGCCCCTGCGGTGAGGACGTCGTAGTCGTCCACGAGCAACACAATCCGCGGCCCTTCGAAGCCAGCCTTCTGTTGGGCGAGCGGGTCGGCTTGCACACGGGACTGCACCTCTTTGACCACCGCAGCGGTGAGCTGTTCAGCATGCATCGAGGTAGCTGCGTATCCGCCGAGGTATTCCTCCGGGATCGCGTTCTGCAGGTCACGGCGCGGATCAAAGACCGCGAACACGAGCTCTTCTGAGCTGTATTGGCTCATGAGTTCGTGGGCGAGCAGACGCAACAGGCTCGTCTTGCCGGCTTCCTCATCCGCAAGTACCGCAAGGTGTGGTTCGCGGCCGATGAAGTCCAGATAGCGGATTGCCTGATTGCGTTCCATAACGCCAAAGCGCAAAAGCCCCGGAGTTGATGAAGGCGGTAGCTGGTCCACGTTGATGTGGGTCGGCAACAGGCGCACGGTGCGCGGGGTCTGTTCACGATAGTGGAGTTTGACGTACTCGACCGCTTCCCTGAATGCCTTGGTGAGGCCGTCATCGCTTGGCTCGTCATCGATGCGTGGTAGCGCGATCTGGCCGATACGTCCGTCGATGTTGAAGCCACGGCCCGGCTTGTTCTTAGGCAGGTGCGCCGCGGTCTTGGAGCCGTGCATCGAGTCCGATGGTTCGGTCAGCCGCATCTCCAGGCGGGTCCCGAAGAAGGATTGCTGCGCCATCCGGACTTCGTTCCAGCGGGTGGCTGTAGCGATGATGTGGATCCCGTAGCCGCTACCGCGGGTCAGGAGAGAGTAGAGCGAATCCTGGAGGTCTTCGAACTCGTCGATCAAACCACCCCAACCGTCCACGAACACCACGACGTCGCGCACATCGAGTTCGGGGTGGCGGCCGGATGCGAACATTTCACGCATCGTGGAGACCGAGTCGATGTGGAGAGACTCGAACAGCGCTTCGCGTTCGGTCAACAGGTCAGTGACTTCCTCCAGGGTTCGCCGCAACGCTTCGCGGCGTGTGCGCACGGCGACGCCGGCAGTGTGCGGAAGGCCCTCGATTGCGAGCAGGCTGGAGCCGCGCAGATCCAAACCGTAGAGGGTTATTTCGCGCGGTGAGTTCTCCAAGGCCAGCGAGAGCGCGATCGTGCGCAGGAGCGTGGACTTGCCGGTGGAAGGCCCACCGAGGATCGCGATGTGACCGCCCGAGTGGGCTAGGTCGAGTTCCCAACGCCCTTGCCACTGGTGCGCTGGGTCATCCAGAATCCCGATCGGAACCGGGAGGCTGTGTGATGTCTCCCCGGCGAGCTGGCCAGAAATCGCGGCAGGCTCAGGCGGCATCGAGAGCGCTTGATCCAGGGTGACCTTATCCGGCAAAGGCGGAAGCCAGATGGGGTCGGTCACGGCGGGGTACTTGCTCATCATGGCAACGGATGCGCTCAAGACGGTGGGGCCTTCGGCATCCTCATCAGCCGACTGGGTGGCGGGCTTCGCGGCTTCCGCTTCGTCCTCGGCCTCGTCATAATCCTGGGCCATGGTGATGAAGTTCTGTGAATAGAACTGATCGATCAGCACGACGGGCACGGTGGGTTCCTTGGTCACCTCATCTTCTGCGGTTTCGATCGCTAGCGGGCCAGAGACGTAACCGGCTTTGAACTGCTCATACACGGTTGTATCCACTTTGAGGTAGCCGTAGCCAGGCAGCGGCGGCAGGTGGAAGGCGTCCGTTGTTTCGAGCACGGTGCGGGACTCAGCTTCAGACAGTGTGCGTAGACCGAGCCGGTAGGACAGGTAGGTGTCGAGGCCGCGGAGCTTGCCTGCTTCGAGGCGCTGGGAACTGAGGAGCAGGTGCACACCGATCGAGCGGCCAATACGACCGATCGACATGAACAAGTCGATGAAATCGGGTTGCGCGGTCAGTAGCTCACCGAACTCGTCAATCACGAGGAACAGGTGCGGCATGACCGGCAGGTTGCGGTTGCGGCGACGTGCCCGCTGATAGTCGGTGATGGAGGCGATGTTGCCTGCGGCTTTCAACTGTTCCTGACGCCGTAGTATCTCACCTTCAAGGCTCGCATAGATGCGGTCCACGAGCGACACATCGTCAGCGAGGTTGGTGACGATACCGGAGACGTGCGGGATGCCCTTGAACGGGGCGAAGGTCGCACCACCCTTATAGTCGACCAGAACCAGGTTGAGCTGTTCAGGGGAGTGGGTCAAAGCCAAACCGAGCACCAGTGTTCGCAGAAGCTCGGACTTACCCGAACCTGTTGCGCCTACGCACAGCCCGTGCGGGCCCATACCGTGCTGGGCGGCCTCCTTGATGTCCAGGCGAACAGGCTTGCCTTGCTGATCCAAACCGATAGGCACGGTAAGGAAGTCAGGGCCGAAGTTCGGCTCCCACGCCGCCTGCAAATGCGATTCGTTGAGCTCCTTGAGGCCCAGCAGTTGAGTGAACTTCATACCGGCTTGCTGCTCGGAGTGCTCAAGGGAATCGTGAGAGAGCCGCAGCGGGGCCAACACGCGGGAGATTGACTGGGCTAAGGCAACATCGGAATCATCCAAAACACCCTTGAGACGTTGTGCTACGGAACCATCAGAGTCCAGACGCTGAACCTCAACTTCCGCGGCGGCCTCAAGGTCCACCTCGCTGGCTGCGGCATCGTTCCTAAACCCGGCCCAATTACCCAGACCAGCCCAACTACCTATGCCAGTCTTACTACCCAGGCCCGCTCTGCGGCCTCGTCCACTTCCGTTATCTTGCCCAACATTGTTGTTGTGGACGGCCCTGTTGCTTTGTACGAGGCGTGCTGACACATCGCCGGGTTCTTCGAGCTGATTGCGTAGCGCGTGGATGACGGTGATGCCCATCATCTCTAGGTCCGTTGCGGTGCCTGCACTGAAGTTCTCTACCGGACCACTATGCCGCAGATCGACGATGAGCAGACGCGGCTGGTTGAGGTTTACAACCGTGTAGTCCGCCGGTGTGCGCCGTAGCTCAGCGGTCGCCTGGTAGCGGCGCTGGATGTTGCTGCGCAGCAGAGATGCCAGCTCCGGCATCGTCTCGCAGATGCGTGGCACGGGGCCGAAAGCGGTCGGTTGGTCTTGGTCGAGAATGTGGGGGAGCCTACGCACCCACTCCCACTTATCGCGGTGAACCGTCGGCACGAGGAACGCGAGCTGGAGGTCTTCAGGGGAGTGAAGCGCAACCGCCTGCAGGACCAGGTTGCGGATCGCTTGATCGCAGAACTCGTTATCCCCGATGACTGAGACCGTGTGGTCGGCGCCCAGGTGAACCAGCAACGGCATGTCTGGGGTCGTGGAGAAACGGTCTTGGAGAACATCGAGTTGCTGTTCGAGGTGAGGGTCAGTGCTTTCTAACGACTGGTCCTCACCTTCAAGGCGGAACTCGACACCCGTGGCATCGCCGATGCCGCATCGAACATTGAGGTAGTCGCTGTGTTGGCGGCGCCGCTCCCACAGCCGCGATGGGGTGAAGATCAACTCGACGAGTGCGTTGGTGCGCGGGTCAGTTATTTGGGCTCGGGAACGCCGTTCGTCTTCTGCTGTACGCAACTCGTGGTGGCGTTCTTCGAGGTATTCAAGGTAGTTGTCGCGCAACTGTTTGCGGCGGCGGGTCTGTTTACCATTTTGCGAGGTCATCATGACGATCGCGCCGATCACGGTCACGATCATCATGAGCGCTCCAACCGCCGCGAAAGGGGAGCCCCGGAACAGCATCATGACCGTCATCGAGCCAGCCATACCCAAGAGTGGGATGAGGCCGAGGAACCCCATGTTGCCGGCTCCGCCGTCCTCGATCAAGGGCGGGCGGCGGACCGTCTCAAGCTCGGGTTCCGCTGCGGGTGGCTCGGAGCGGGCCGGGCGGTGGAACAGTCCGTTGTCTTCCAGGGCAGTCAGGGATCGGCTGTGTGTGGTCATGATGTAGCTTTCGCGACGGAGAGCACGGTTGCCCCGAGCTGGGCCACTTGCAGGCGCTCCCGTTCTGAGAGCAGCTCCATATTCAAACGGCCACCGGTGGCGACGTGAGCGTCAAAGCTCAGTTCTGGCAGGTTGGTTTTACGGCTGATCGGCAAGTGGGAACGCAGGTTGGTGTGACGCACGGATTGTTTGGTGAGTCTGACTTGCCGCTTTGATGCGTGGATGCTGTCAACCATGACTGGCACGAGCGCTACGTGCGGGTAGCTATGGTGAATGTAGTTACAGAAGGACTCGGCAACATCGACCGCAGCCGGGTACATCGGGATCGGAACGATCAGCGCGTGCAAGCCCGGATAGAAGGCGTGCATCACGTGATCGCTCATCGGCAGGTCAAGAAGCGTAACCGCAGCAGTCTGGGACAAGAACTGAAAGGTGTTCTGCATTAGGGCTCTGTCATCGAGCCGCTCGTCGCTATCTCCCCACGGCAAGAAACGCAGGTGCCGGGAGATCTCATCAGAATATGTATGAAAGTGCTGGTGGACGGGAACATCCCTTTGGTTCATGAGTTCAGAGAGCCGCTCAAGCCCTTTGTCCTCACTCACCTTTCGCGGGTTGCGTGGCCCGAGCCTACGCAGGGTGGCGCCGTCACGGTTGAGCACATCCACCACAAGCGTGGGTTCTTTGCGGCTATCCGCTAACTGATGCCCCAACAGAGCCACAGTTGAGCTCGCACCGGAGCCTCCCAGGGGGCTCGTGATGCCGATTCGGCGGCCCGTGAGCACCGAGGTCTGGCAGCCTTTGAGTGCCCGCTGGTAGGCCTCCGGGAACGGGTCTGACACCACCAGGTTCACGACCGAGCGCGTCGCGCGAACCCACCAGGAATCTCCAGGCGTGGTTGTGGTGTACCTAGGCACCGCGGCTTTCTTCTCGGGGCGGGCCGGGTTCCTCTTTCTCAAGGGATTGGCTGGCATCGTGGACTTAGAGTACATTCTCGGGCCTTTCACCTTTCCTGCGGGCTACTGACCGGTAAAGGACTCGATCAGGCGCGCATACAGTCCGAACGCGCCCACCAGGACAGGGAAAATAGACAAGGTCAGCAAGGTTTCGAAACGGCGGGCCGTTAGACGCAGGCCCGCGGCCACATGCTCTGGCATACGCCATAGCGGCTGTGTCAGGATCACGACGATCAGCAGGGCGAGCGTCAACGGCATGATCCACGCCGGTATCGAAACGGAGGACAAGCTCACCCAGAACACACCGCCGACGATCGCGGAACCCAGCATGCAGGTTCTCTCTGCAACCAACGGCATGTGGCGGGAACGCAAGGACACTAACGCGATCGTGATCAAAACGAGCGCAGTGACCCAGGGATCGTTCCCGGAGGGCCCTAGCAGGAAGACTGCTGTGAGCATCGTGAAGCACATGAGCCATATCAAGATGGCCATGCCGGCGTGTGCGCGCCTCACGCGTGAGGCTACGTCGCTGCGGTAGGGGCGTTTGCCGTCGGCGAGGTCATCATCCGCACGCGTGAGGCCGGACAAGATGAGGGCGATGCGGGGAATGATGCCAACCAGGATGCCGCTGATAGTGAGCATCCAGAGCCCTAGATGCATGTCGCCAAGGTTGAGGATGAAACCTAGATACCACACGCCCACTGTCATGAGCGAGGCAATACCTGTAATGAGTGCTGTTTGCCACGCCCTGTGGTTGATCCCAAGGGCTAGAAGTGTGGCTGCGATCCACGCGTTGACGATCATCCACCCGAGGAACGGCTCGGGTTCGGCGAAGAACACTGTGAGGGTCAGAAGGGCTGCCGAGACAGTGGTGAGTTCGATGTCGGTGCGCCACCAGCGGTGATCGATAGCCGTCATCGCGATGAGAGGAAGGACCGTTGCGGTGAGTCCCCAGGTAAGGAATGTTGCGCTACCAGGGTCCGGTAGAAGGCTGAGCGCTAGTGGCACCGCGAGCAAAACGAGAAGTGCTGTGCTGAGTAGCCGCGATTTTGAGAAGCTCACCGTGGCAGATTGCCCCGCCGTGAGTTCGGCGCTGGTGTCTGCGAGGTCGTAGACAACCGGGGAGCGGACGACCTCGTCGCGGCGATCTAGCCGGATGAGAGCGCCGTCAGTGATTTTCGCGTCAGCGAGGGTCTCGTGGAGGGCAAGGCTACCGCCACCCACCGGGGTGAGTGTCAGCTCTTGTGGGGCGGCTTTGTTGCCGGCACGGGTGTGTCTGAGGATCTGCGGGATGAGCTCGCCAACGCTGACACCTGCCGGTAGGAGCATTTCTATATTGCGGTCTGTAGCTAAGACAGTGACTCTGCGGTATCCGGTGCTCACCATGGGGCAACCTCGCCGACGGTGCGCTCTATTGAAATGGGTGTCTCGGTGGGTGTCGAGGCGCGATTCATACGTTCGTTTTGTTCTTTAAACAGGTTGGAGATGAAGGAGAAGCCGACGCAGCCGGCGCAGATGAGGGCCGCGATGATCAGTCCGATCACAATGTGTTTGATTCCGGAGGTGAATGTGCGTCGGCGCCGGTCGTTGCCGTATAAGAGTGCGAGGCTGAGTCGCTGCCGACGAACAGCTACTGATTCGAGAATCTGCTCGTCATGGTTCTGCATGGTTCTCCTTTAGCGCATTCACAGAAGCAGAGGTGATCGCGCGGCCAATTATGCATGAGTCATGTTACAAGCAGCTTAAGGTCGGCCAAAAGTAGTATGACGCGAACTCCTGTGTGTCTCCGATGTGTCTCATGTGCTGCCCTGTTGTTTCAAGGGGTATCGCTGATTATTCGGATCTGTTGTTGCGAGTCGCGGCTGAGCTTAACGTTATTTCAAATTTCTAGAGTTTTTGGGTTT
>NZ_KV789387.1:0-44740 GCF_001807575.1 Arthrobacter sp. HMSC08H08 | reverse complement strand
ACACTCGTACACGTAACACACAGATTTCCCCGGCCAAGCCACTAACGCTGGTTAGGGGTGAGAGAGTTACGGCGGTTATAGCGTGGGGGAAACGCCCGGTCCCATCCCGAACCCGGAAGCTAAGCCCCACAGCGCCGATGGTACTGCAACCGGGAGGTTGTGGGAGAGTAGGACACCGCCGAACACACTTCACGAACGTGACAGGAGAAGAGACCGATTATCGGTTCCGCTTGAGCCACCCCACCACCACCGGCTCGCGACCGATAGCCCCTTTCGGTCCTTCTCCTGTCACTTTTCTTTTTAACCAATCGCACAAACACAACCACGCAAACACCAACACATCATCCACAGCCCACCGCTGCACTTTGGAGCCCGTGCGCGGTGCCCGGTAGCGTTATATACATGACCGCGACAGCTAACACTCACATCGAAGCCACCGACGTGCCGCGTCCGCAAGACGACCTGTACCGTTGGGTCAACCACGAATGGCTCACCAGCAACGAGATCCCCTCAGATCGCGGAGCTTACGGTGTCTTCCACGAACTACGCGACCGCGCAGAAGCAGACGTGCGGAACATTATCGAAGAAGCTGTAGCACGCCACCATCAACGCCAAGCCAACAACGGCAGTAGCAATACCGCCGAAAGCAACGGCGGCAACACTGCCGATAGCAGCGACGAAGAAGCCGCGCGCGACGCCCGCATCGCTGGCCTATGGGACTCCTTCATGGACGAAGAACGTATCGAAGCGCTCGGAACCAGCCCCGTGGGCGACCTGCTGGAGAAAATCGACAACGTCCACGACGTCGAACACCTTATGAAGCTCGCAGGAGAGTTCGCGACCGTTGGGATCGAGGCGTTCTTCAGCATCGGAGCCTCCAACGACGCCAAAGACCCAGATGTAAACCTCTTCACGATCCTCCAAGGCGGCATCGGCCTACCAGACGAGGCCTACTACCGCGAAGACGCCTACCAGGACATCCGCGAGGCCTACCGCGCCCACATCGAACGGATGCTGACCCTCTTCGCATACCCAGACCCAGCAGGTACCGCTATCCGCATCTTCGATCTTGAAACAGCGATCGCCAAGCACCACTGGGACATCGTGAAAACCCGCGACGCCCAAGCCCGCTACAACAAGATGAACAGCGACGAACTGCTCGAGCTGGCCCCGCTGTTGCGGAACTGGTTTGACGGCTCACGCATCTCAGAAAAATACTGGTCCGTTGTAGACGTGTGGCAGCCAAGTTTCCTCGAAGGGCTCAACAAAGAGCTCACCGAACAACCCCTTGAGGCATGGAAGGATCTGCTCGCGTTCAACGTGATGCGCGCACGCGCCCCGTACCTCAATAAAGACGTCGTGACCGAAAACTGGTCCTTCTACTCCCACACCCTCGGCGGGGCCACCGAACAGCGCGAACGCTGGAAACGCGGCGTAGCGTTCGTCGAATCCGGCGTTGGTGAGGACATCGGTCAGATCTTCGTGGCCGAACACTTCCCGCCGGCAGCGAAAGAACGGATGGACCATCTTGTCGACCGTCTGATTGAGGCATACCGCACCTCGATCACCGGGCTGGACTGGATGGGTGAAGACACCCAGAAGCGAGCACTCATCAAGCTCGAGAAATTCCGCACCAAGATCGGCTACCCGAGCGAATGGATCGACTACAGCACCCTCGAGGTCGACCCTGAAAACCTGGCGGGCAACGTCGCCGCGATCGCCCAATCCACGCTCAAGCGAGAACTGAAGAAAATCGAGGACGGCGTGAACCGTGAACTGTGGTTCATGTACCCGCAGACCGTCAACGCCTACTACCACCCGTTGCTCAACGAAATCGCGTTCCCTGCAGCGATCCTGCGGCCACCGTTCTTCGACCTCAACGGCGATGACGCAACCAACTTCGGTGCGATCGGCGCGGTGATCGGCCACGAAATCGGGCACGGCTTTGACGATCAAGGCTCCCGCTTCGACGGCGACGGAACCCTCACCGACTGGTGGACCGAAGACGACCGCAACGCCTTCGAAGCCCGCACCAAGAACCTGGTTGAACAATACGGGGCACTCGTCCCGCCAGAAGCGCCGGAGCACACCGTCAACGGTGAGCTGACCCTCGGTGAGAACATCGGCGACCTCGGCGGCCTCGGAATCGCCCATAAGGCTTACCTCGCCGAAATGAAGGCGACCGGCCGCGACCCCGAGGAAGAGACCGACGGGCTGAGCGGCAACCAGCGCTTCTTCACATCGTGGGCAAGGGTGTGGGCGAGCCTCACCCGCCCAGAGTCCATGGTCACCATGGTCTCGACCGACCCGCACTCACCAACCGAGTTCCGGGCCAACCAGACCGCCCGCAACGTGGACGCCTTCCACGAAGCGTTCGGCACCGAAGAAGGCGATGGGATGTGGCTGGCACCCGAAGAACGCGTCAGCATCTGGTAGCCAGTTAGCCGGCAGACTCACGCCCGCCTTGAGTTCCGGTCAGCGACTGGGTTCTATACAGCGCAGTGTTCTGTACAGCGCTTTGGGTTCTATACAGCACAGAGGTGCCAGCTAGAATGGTGGGCGTGACTGCCAACGCTAACTCTTCTGAAACGACATCGACCGTTGACAACCGTGACCAGCGCGCCGTGCGCCTGGCCAAGCGTCAGGAAATCCTTGACTCCGGTAAGCAGGCGTACCCGGTAGGGGTCCGCCGCACCCATTCACTGGCGACCGTGCGCGAATACTGGGCGCATCTTGCAAGCGGTGAAGAAACCGACGATGTGGTTGGTGTCGTGGGGCGCGTTGTGTACCAGCGCAACACGGGTAAGCTCTGCTTCGCTACCCTCCAAGAGGGCGGCGAAGACGGCTCGACCGTGCAGTTGCAGGTCATGATTTCGCTCGCGGAGGTCGGTCAGGAAGCGCTTGAAGACTTCAAGCACCTCGTTGACCTTGGCGACCACGTGTTCTTTGAAGGACGCGTGATCTCATCCCGCCGCGGGGAACTGTCCATCATGGCTCAGCGGTGGCAGATGGCCTCCAAGGCGCTACGTCCGTTGCCTGTTTTGCACGCTGACCTCAACGAAGAAACCCGCGTACGTCAGCGTTACGCAGACCTCATCGTGCGTGAAGAAGCGCGCCAGATGATCTATAAGCGGGCCGCAGTCACCCGCGCGATCCGCCGCGTACTCGATTCCCACGGCTATGTGGAAGTCGAAACGCCGATGTTGCAACTCATCCACGGCGGCGCCGCGGCGCGTCCGTTCGAGACGCACCTGAACGCGTTCGATCAGGACATGACGTTGCGTATCGCGACCGAGCTGTACCTCAAGCGCACCGTGGTGGGTGGGGTGAACCGCGTCTATGAGATGGGCCGTATCTTCCGCAACGAAGGTGTGGATTCGACCCACTCGCCTGAGTTCACGACACTCGAGTTCTATGAGGCGTACGCGGATCAGTTCGTGATGGCCGCACGCCTCAAGGAGATCATTCTCGCCGCCGCCGAGGAAATCGGTTGCGGCCTACAGATCCCGGGACCAAACGGCACCACGATCGATCTTTCCGGTGAATGGGCTTGGGTGAGCGTCTACCCGGCGCTATCTGAAGCTGTGGGCCGCGAGATCACCCCAGAAACCGGCATCGACGTGTTGAAGGAAGTCGCTGCTGAAAAGGATGTGGCCTGGGATGAGAACTGGGATGAGCAGAACGCTGTGATCGAGCTGTTCGGGGAGATCGTCGAACCAACCCTGATCAACCCGACGTTCGTCTACGACTACCCGCCGGCAGCCCAGCCGCTCGCGCGCCAGCACCGCTCCAAGGACGGTGTCATCGAAGCGTGGGACCTCATCATCGGAGGTATGGAGCGCGGCACCGCGTTCTCCGAACTGATCGACCCGGTGATCCAGCGGGAACGCCTCACGCATCAGTCCGAGCTCGCCGCAGGTGGCGACCCCGAAGCGATGCAGCTCGATGAAGACTTCCTGCGTGCACTCGAATACGGTGCGCCACCGATGGGCGGCACCGGCCTGGGTGTGGACCGCCTCGTCATGCTGTTCACCAACGTAGGCATCCGCGAGACCATCCTCTTCCCGCTGCTGAAACCGGAGGCATAGCCATGGCCGAAATCTGGGACGCTATTTACCCATACGTTTCAGTACTGTTGCCGACCATTACCCTCGCCCTTATTTTCTGGTGGGTTATGCGCTCGATTGTCAACGCCGACCGCCGCGAGCGTGAAGCCGCAGCTAAGGGCAAAGAGCTCACGGACGCGCGGTTCGAAGACGCCGTTGAGAAGCGGATGAAAGAAATCGAATCCGAAATGGCTGCTAAGAACCAAAAATAGCGAAAACCCGTCAGAAAATATCTGACACCCTCAACGGCGTAGCGTAGTATTTTTATTCGAAGCTTATTTTGATGACCTTTCAATTTAAGCGAACTCAATAATGAGTGGAGAAGTATTTATGGCACGCCAAGTTCAAGTCACGCTGATCGACGATATCGACGGCACGCCAGCAGAATCGACGGTTTATTTCGGCCTCGAAGGCATGCACTACGAAATCGACCTTTCCCAAGACAACCTCAACAAGCTCCGGGAATTCTTACGCCCCTACATCAAAGCCGGCCGCCGCTCCGCGCCGCACTCATCCGATGAAGCAGCGCGCATCCGCGCATGGGCCAAAGAAAAAGGCTACGACGTCTCCGACCGCGGACGCCTCAGCCACGAGATCATCGTGAAATACCGCGAAGCGCACCGTAGCTAAGGCGTCCACAGACTTCGAAGCCAAGGCACAGACTTCTGCTATCTGCGTACACGGTCACAAACTGTTCACCTGATGGTGAACACAGACCAATCGACTGCTTTCGATGCGTAGCATCGGAAATAAGTCATTAAAGGAGTGTGCGCATGTTCGAACGTTTCACGGACCGTGCCCGTCGTGTTGTGGTGCTCGCCCAAGAAGAGGCGCGCATGCTCAACCACACCTACATCGGCACCGAACATATCCTGCTCGGCCTCATCCACGAAGGTGAAGGCGTAGCAGCAAAAGCCCTGGAATCCCTCAACGTGTCACTCGGAGCGGCACGCGAACAGGTCCAGGAAGCCATCGGTCAAGGCTCGCAAGCGCCAACGGGACACATCCCTTTCACCCCGCGCGCCAAGAAAGTCCTCGAACTTTCCCTACGTGAAGCCCTCCAACTGGGCCACAACTACATCGGCACCGAACACATCCTGCTCGGCCTCATCCGTGAAGGCGAAGGCACCGCAGCCCAGGTACTCGAAAGCCTCGGCGCCGACCCACAAGCCGTACGCCAAGAAGTCATCCAACTCATCTCCGGCTACCACTCCTCCAAGGAACCAGCCGGAGCCGGCGGCGGCTCCCGCGACCAGAAAGACGGAACCCCGTCCGGTTCCGCTGTCCTCGACCAGTTCGGTCGCAACCTCACCGCCGCAGCACGCGAGAACAAACTCGACCCCGTCATCGGGCGCGAACACGAGATGGAACGCGTCATGCAAGTTCTATCTCGCCGCACCAAAAACAACCCCGTGCTCATAGGTGAGCCAGGCGTTGGTAAGACCGCGGTCGTTGAGGGGCTCGCGCAAGCGATCGTGCGCGGCGATGTGCCAGAGACCCTCAAAGACAAGCACCTCTACACGCTTGACCTGGGTTCCCTCGTGGCTGGCTCCCGCTACCGCGGTGACTTCGAAGAACGCCTCAAGAAGGTCCTCAAAGAGATCCGCACCCGCGGCGACATCATCCTGTTCATCGACGAAATCCACACCCTCGTCGGTGCCGGCGCCGCCGAAGGCGCGATCGATGCCGCGAGCATCCTCAAGCCGATGCTCGCCCGCGGTGAACTGCAGACCATCGGCGCAACCACGCTCGATGAATACCGCAAACACATCGAAAAAGACGCGGCACTGGAACGCCGCTTCCAGCCGATCCAGGTACCGGAACCATCGGTCGAGCTCACCGTCGAAATCCTGCGCGGCCTACGCGATAAATACGAGGCACACCACCGCGTATCCATCACCGACGAAGCGCTGCAGTCCGCAGCCCAGCTCGCCCACCGCTACATCTCCGACCGCTTCCTGCCGGACAAGGCCGTCGACCTCATCGACGAAGCCGGCGCCCGCCTGCGCATCCAGCGCATGACTGCCCCGCCAGAGCTCAAAGAGATGGACCAGAGAATCGCGGAAATCCGTCGCGAAAAAGAATCCGCGATCGACGCCCAAGACTTCGAAGGCGCGGCGAAACTCCGCGACGAAGAGCAGCGCCTGATCACCGAGCGCCAAGAAAAGGAAGCCGCATGGAAGAACGGCGACCTCGACGAAATCTCTGAGGTCACCCCAGAGGTCATCGCCGAAGTCTTGGCTTCCTCGACCGGCATCCCGGTTGTGCAACTCACCGAAGAAGAGTCCACGCGACTACTCAACATGGAAGAGGAACTGCACAAGCGCGTCATCGGCCAGGACGAAGCGATCAAGTCGATCGCCCGCTCGATCCGCCGCACACGCGCCGGCCTCAAAGACCCGAACCGTCCAGGCGGCTCGTTCATCTTCGCAGGCCCAACCGGTGTAGGTAAGACCGAGCTCGCTAAAGCGCTCGCCGAGTTCATGTTCGGTGACGAGGACGCCCTCATCACCCTCGACATGTCCGAATACGCAGAGAAGCACACCGTTTCCCGCCTGTTCGGTGCGCCTCCGGGCTACGTCGGGTACGAAGAAGGCGGTCAGCTGACCGAAAAGGTACGCCGCCGCCCGTTCTCGATCGTGCTGTTCGACGAGGTTGAAAAGGCCCACGCTGATCTGTTCAACTCGCTACTGCAGATCCTCGAAGACGGCCGCCTGACCGATTCGCAAGGCCGCGTGGTCGACTTCAAGAACACGATCATCATCATGACCACCAACCTCGGTACCCGGGACATCTCCAAGGGCGTGATGACCGGCTTCCAATCCACCACCGACGTCCAAACCGGTTACGAACGCATGCAGGCCAAAGTCCAGGAAGAGCTACGCCAGCACTTCCGGCCAGAGTTCCTCAACCGTGTTGACGACATCGTGGTCTTCCCGCAGCTGCAGCACAGCGAGATCGTCCAGATCGTGGACCTGTTCACCAACCGGCTTGCCGAACGGCTTGCCGAACGTTCGATCTCGCTGTCCGTCACGCAACCTGCACGCGACCTGCTCGCAGACCGCGGCTTCGACCCAGCGATGGGCGCCCGCCCACTACGTCGCACCATCCAACGCGACGTCGAAGACCCACTGTCCGAGAAGATCCTCTTCGGAGACCTGCTGCCAGGCCAGACCGTTGTTGTAGACGTCGAAGGCGAAGACGACGCTCGCAAGCTGACCTTCACCGCAGTCGACGGGCCAGACCAGCTCGAAGGCAAACCAACCCCAGCCGCGATCCTCGCCGGCTCCACCGAACCAACCGGCTCGGAAGAGACCGGTTCAGGTTCGGACGAGACAGGTTCGGGTTCAGGCGAGTCAGGCTCGGGTACTGGCGAGTCAGGCGCCGGCGCAAATGGCCAGGGTGAGGATGGCACCGGCGAGTCAGGCTCCGGTGAGGCAGGCACCGGCCGCCACGCCTACAGGCCAGGCACCTAGCGCATCGAACGCATGAGTGAGCTGTGCCCCGCGTCCCGTGAGGGAAGGGGGCACAGCTCAGTCAGTTAACTGGGCATAGTCTTAACAGGGCCTAGTCATAATACGGCCCAGTCATAACTGAGCGCAGCCTTAACAGGCCTTTATATTGAGGCCACCAAACTACGATGGACACCATGGCAACCCCAGCAACACACAACCCCAACGCGATCACCGTCCGGCCAGCGCGCTCACAAGACGTGAAATTCATCCGAGACCTCGTACGCCCATACGCCGAACAGCGGATCCTGCTGGAAAAAGAAGCCGTCGCCTACTACGAATCCTTACAAGAATTCAGGGTCGCCGAAGACGCCGACGGGCGCATCATTGGTTGCGGAGCCTTCCACGTCATGTGGGAAGACATCGGCGAAATCCGAACACTCGCCGTCCACCCAGACGCCGCCGGACGCGGATGCGGCGCAATGCTGCTGGAACACCTACTCCAAGACGCCAGAGACCTCGGCATCCACCGGGTCTTCTGCCTCACATTCGAAGTCGATTTCTTCAAAAAACACGGATTCGAAGTTATGGACCAACAAGACGCCGTAGCCCCCGAGGTGTTCCAAGAACTCCTGCGCTCACCCGACGACGGCGTCGCCGAGTTCCTAGACCTCGCACGCGTCAAACAAAACACCCTCGGCAACACCCGCATGATCACCTCGCTCAAAGACGTCGAAGAACGAATCACCCCGCTCATGAGCCAAAATTAAGGTGCGTCAGGGCTGAGCTGCGCGGGAATTGAGCTGGAGTTGAGCGGTGCCGGAATTGAGGGGTGCGGGGCATATATCCACGCTCTCAGCGGTCGCCGCCGGAAGCCACCTAGCCGGGAAGTGACACCTCACCGTAAGTAGTCAGCACCGCCAGCCCATCCTCAATAAGTCCGCGGGCGCACGAAGCCCGCTGCGCATCGTCGGCACCAAGCAAAGCTAACTGAGCCAAAGCAGAACGCAAATGCGCCTCCGCGACTTCCTGCGCGGCCCCTTCCGCACCATCACGCGTAACGAGCACACCGTACGGAACCGGGCCATCGGACTCCCGTAAAACCGCCATCATCCGGCCACGCACCTGTCGGTCCGTCCCATGCCACGCCTGCCCACGCGGAACGTAATCCGCTGCCGGCTTCCCTGCAGCAACCCACGCACACACAGACTCCACGGGGCACTCACCACACCGCGGATCCCGGGCCGTGCACACCAGCGCACCCAACTCCATCGAGGCCGCATTCCACGTATTCGCCTCAGCGACCTCCGCAGACGTGAACGACGCATCCGCCGCATCCCCCGCCTCATTCGGGTGAGCCGGCATCAATGCTTGAGCCTCACGATACTGCGCCCGAGTCATCGAAGGCCCCGGCAGCGCCTTAGCGTGAAAAGCGCGACCCACAACCCGGCGAATATTCGTATCAACCACGGTCGCCGGGACCTGGTATGCGAAACACGCGACCGCCGCGGCCGTGTACTCGCCGATACCGGGCAGAGAAAGCAGTGTCGGAAGATCGCGGGGAACCACGCCAGCGTGCTCCGTGACGATCGCCTGTGCACAAGCATGTAAACGCAACGCACGGCGCGGATAGCCTAAGCGACCCCAAGCGCGCAGGACCTCACCGGCGGGCTCAGCCGCGAGATCATGCGGGGTAGGCCAGCGTCGCATCCACTCCTCCCACACCGGCTGAACCCGCACCACCGGGGTCTGCTGCAACATGATCTCCGAAACGAGGATGCTCCAGGGGCTCGCCTCAGGACGGCGCCACGGAAGGTCACGGCCGTGGGCTTGGAACCATTCGTTGACGCGTGCGCGGACCACGCTGGCGGAGGGCGTTGTGGGGACTGGGTTCTGGATGGACACGTGTGTCATCATACGGCGGCTAGCTCGTCAGGGATGGTTAGCCGATTATCCTGGAGGCATGGCCACCGAGAACCAGAAACCGTCTGCAGCCACGTATCGACGTCGCCGTATTGTGGCACTGATTATTCTGCTGATCCTCCTCACCTTAATAACCTTGGGCATCGTGAGTGTCGTTAAATGGGTTTCCGGGGTCTTCGGTGGAGGCAAAACCCAAGCGCAAGAACAAAGCCAGCAGCAACAAGCCGCGGAAGACTCGAAACAGTCGGGCGAAGAAAATAGCAGCACTGGAGATGCTAAAGATAAGAACACTGGTGATGCCGAAGATAATAAGAGCACTGGTGATGCTAAAGATGAGAAAGAGGGGGAGGGGCGGCCCAGCCCTCGGCCCGACGGCAGTCAAGAATGCGCGGAGGGCGACATCAAAGTCAGCGCAGCGACCGACAAGAAATCCTATGGCGCGGGTGAAAACCCCGTACTGATCCTCAAAATCAAAAACACCGGCGACGTCCCCTGCACCATGAACGTCGGCACCAGCCAACAAGAGTTCGTGGTGACCTCCGGCTCCGACAGGATCTATTCGACCCGCGACTGCCAGAAAGACGCAGAAGACATCAAGCTCAAGCTTGAAAAAGGCAAAGAGGAAAACGCCCGTTTCACGTGGAACAGAGTACGGTCCCTGCCCGAATGTCAACCGATTTCAGCAAAACCGCTACCAGGTACCTACAAACTCAAAGTCAGCCTAGGCTCCAACGAATCCGAACCGGCCGCGTTCCTGCTGAAGTAGCCACCGCGCCAGCCCCCCACCTGCCGGCGGGGTCAGCGGTAGCGTTCCAACAGACTGTCTTCAGCGAAACGGCTTAGTCCTTCTCGTACGCTGCGGGCGCGGCTTTCGCCGACCCCTTCAATCTCTTGTAGCTCATCGACGTTCGCGGCCATGAGCTCCTGCAGGCCATCGAAACGCTGAACCACCCGCTCCACAAGATGCTGAGGTAGCGAAGTAATACCGGACAGCAGGCGGAAACCGCGCGGCTCAACATGACGGTCAAGATCCGAGGCGCCCTCCGGGAAACCCAAAAGCATCGCGATCTGCCCAAGATCCACCAGGTGTGGAGAGTCCATGGCAGCAAGTTGTTGCTCTACTTGGTTGATGTCCACAAGCGTCTCACCGATACCGGCACGGCGTGCCGCGTTCGCGTAGTCCCGCAAAACAACCGAAAGCGACGGCCCAGCGCCCGTGCTGAGCTCTTCAAGGTGCAAATCAACGAGCCGCCCGTTAACACCTAGTTCAAGGATGTCATCACGGATCTCCTCTGAAATGCGGCGCACCATCTCAAGCCGCTGGAGCACCATCGCGACATCGCGCACCGTGACAACGTTCTCGATCTCCTGATTCGATAACGCGTTCGTCACCTCAACCAGGCGTGCCTTATACCGTTCCAGGGTCGAAAGCGCCTGCGTTGCCCGCGCAAGAATCGTCTCAGAACCCTCAAGCTGGTGGCGCTGCCCATCAACATAGATGGTGATGGTGTTCATCGACTGTGATACCGCGATCACCGGATAGCCGGTCTGAACCGAGGTCTGCTCTGCCGTGCGATGCCGGGTTCCGGTCTCCGTCGCGGGAATTGTCGGGTCAGGAACTAGGTGGATTCCGGCATGCAGGATGCGGGTGACATCCCGGGAGACGATGATCGCACCATCCATCTTGGCAAGCTCCCGCAGCCTAGTCGGCGAGAACTCGATATCGATCGGGAATCCGCCGGTGATCAATTGCTCAAGCCCCCGGTCGAAACCCAGCACGATGAGCGCGCCGGTGCGGCCGCGCACAATCCGTTCAAGCCCGTCGCGCAACTCAGTGCCGGGCGCGAGCCTGATCATCGTCTGCCGCAGAGCCTCGGCCTGCTCAGGCCGCAGGTCATCGGGCCGGTAGTGCTCGGCTCGCACATGTTCTGAATAACGAGGCGTCACGTGGGTTGGGTACCTTTCACATCGCGATGCGCAGCCCCGAGCCAGCGGAGCGCGCACGAACATTCATCTTTATTCTAGAAGCGCTCGCCGGCGGATGGGGCCTCATTTAGGATGAGCCGGCCGGTGTGAAACCTGCTAAATGTAGAGCTTCCGCGAGGCTCGTTACGGTCCTGACTTCCATTCCGTCAGGGATTTTCCCGGGTCCGTTGGGGGAGGCGGGGACGATCGCTCGCTGATACCCCAAACGGTGCGCTTCAGCGATGCGCCGGTTAACATCCTGTACCGCACGCACCTCGCCTGCAAGACCGACTTCACCGAACACGATCATGCGTTGGTCCAGAGGGTGGTTCGCTACCGCCGAGGCCACGGCGAGGCACGCCGCAAGGTCGATCGCGGGCTCAGTCAACCGGACACCGCCCACGGTTGCTACGAAGCAATCGGTCTGGCCTAAGGCGAGCCCTGCCCGGGAATCCAAAATAGCTAGCAGCATCGAAACCCGGGAAGAATCGAGGCCGGTTGTACTACGACGCGGCGACGGCGTGGTCGCCGCCGTCACTAGCGCCTGAACTTCAGCGATGAGTGGGCGGCGGCCTTCAACGGTCACGGTGAGGCACGTGCCGGCAACGGGTTGGATGGTGCGTGTACGAAACAGCCCGGACGGATCGGCTAGCCCCTCGATACCGGAGTCAGTCAGGTCGAAGCAGCCGACCTCATCGGTGGGGCCGTACCTGTTCTTGACCGCGCGTAGAAGCCGCAGGCGTGAGTGTTTCTCGCCTTCAAACTGACACACCACATCCACCAGATGCTCAAGTAGACGCGGCCCGGCGATAGTGCCTTCCTTGGTCACGTGCCCCACAACGATTGTGGTGATTCCTTTAGTTTTAGCGGTACCGATCAACGCGGACGCGACTTCACGCACCTGTGAGACCCCGCCCGCGGAACCGGAAACCTCGGCAGATGCCAGGGTCTGAACCGAATCCACGATCAACAAGTCCGGCTCAATCTGTTCAACCTGGCCCAACGCGGTCCCCAGATCAGTTTCCGAGGTTAGATACAGATCATCCGAGATGGCTCCGATGCGCTCAGCCCTCAACTTCACTTGCGCGGCGGATTCTTCACCCGAGATATAGAGGACCTTCAAACCAGAACGGGCAGACCGTGCCGCCGCATCGATCAGCAGGGTCGACTTACCCACGCCAGGCTCCCCGGCGAGCAGAATCACCGCGCCTGGAACCAAGCCTCCACCTAAGACCCGGTCGAATTCACCCACGCCAGTAGCCCGATGCACCGCCGGCTGCGAATCGATGTCAGCGATTTTCTGAGCCGGCTTAGCCGCTGAACGCACCTGAGTCAGCTGACCCAGCTCAGGGCCAACTTCTTCAACAGATCCCCACGTCCCGCACTCAGGGCAACGACCAACCCACTTGATGGTCGCCCACCCGCACTCCTGGCACCGAAACTCACTCGACTTTCGGGACGCCTTTTTCCCAGAAGAACTCATGCTCCAACCCTACGCAGATACCCTGACACTTTGTTCACGCAGGCCCGCTCCGCCAAAGCATCCCGCCACAGCAGCAACCCTGCCGCAACAACGACGCTAGATGCGGGGCAGGTATTCCGATGCGGCGTCGCGCGGGACTCCGGTTGCGTGCAGAATATCCACGGCAGTAGGCCGCAACAGCATAATCAGCGTGGTCAACTGCATGGTCTCGGCACGCCACGAGGCCGCATCCAAGTCGCCCACGACCTCCTCCATGATCGAGCGGGCACGGCGCCGCATCATGTTCGCAGACCCCGTTGAGGTCTCCGCTGCCGAGTTCGCCAAAGCGTTCATCGCATCAGCGAACCCCTCAAACAGAGTGTGTAAGCGTTCCCGTTGTTCCGCATCGGGCGCCAAGGTGTTCAAAAGCCCCGCGGCACGCCGAGCCACCACGTTGAGCCCACGCAGAATCAGGTCAGCAACCTCCAAAAGCTGCTCCTGATCACTCAACTCATGACGGTGCCGCCGCCCCAAAACACTCAACTTCGCGTAATCGTTGGAGGTCTTGATCTCTTGCCGCGCCTGATCAACCAGCGTGCTAGCGTTACGCACCCGCACCAGCGTGTGCCACGCGGCCTGCGAATCTGAACGCTCAAGCGCTTCACCCAACTCACGGAAACACTGACTGACCTCCCGCAGCAGGCCCGAAAGTTTCGCCGCTGGCGCTCGCCGTGGGTCGCGTGGCCACATCAGCATCAAGAGTAGGCCCACGGTGCCGCCGATGATCGCGTCGATGGATCTGGTGAACGGGCCGCCGTAGGGGATGGGTAGCAGCACAACCAGCAGGGATTGGACGCCGAGTTGGGTTGCGAAGATCACGCCGGGGTCAAGGAAGCGTGCAAGCACGAGGGAGAGGAACACGACGATCGCGGCCTGCCATACGCCCCTGCCCAACAGCGTCATCAGCACGTCGCCTAACACGATGCCGAGCGTGCACCCGAGCGCGACCTCAAGGGTTCTGCGCAAGTGGGACGATGTCGCGAAGCCGAGCACGATGAGGGCGCTGGTTGCGGCGAAGATCGGTTGTTGGTGGCCGAGCACTTTTTCTGCGAACCAGAAAGAGAACACTGACCCGACTGTCGCGAAGATGATCCGGGTCATGGAGATCTGTACCCGGCGGAGGCCACCTTTGAGGCGGGCCTTGAGGTGGCGCATGGCTGCGCTCGATGCGCGGGGTAGCTTCCGCTTGCTGCGTGTGCTCATCCCGCGCACCTCCTTACACCCAATGTGATCAATATCTATCCTCCATTCTTACACCACCCCAAATAGTTCACCTGTTGTTCACATAAGGCCACAGGTTCCGTTACCTTGCGTGGTTAGCGTCTAGAGCGTCGCCGCAAAACCGCGGCACTCGCCTCCCCAGGAATGAAAGAGAAAGACCGTGCAGATTAAGCACTTCGGCCGTACGGCTGCAATCCTGTCCATCGCGGCCCTGGGCCTCACCGCATGTGGCCAGGCAAACAACACTTCCGGCTCCTCGGACAAAGACTCCGGCAACGGCGACGCCAAGCAGGTTTCCGGCACCCTTTCCGGTGCTGGCGCTTCCTCGCAGGAATCCGCTATTGGCGCATGGACCGCTGGTCTGAAGGAATCCCAGAAGGACCTCAACGTCCAGTACAACCCAGCTGGTTCCGGTGCTGGCCGTAAGGCATTCCTCTCCGGCCAGGCTTCCTTCGCAGGCTCCGACGCTTCCATCAAGGAAGAAGAAGTTGCTGACGCAGAGAAGATGTGCGGCCCAGAGGGCGCAATCAACATCCCTGCATACATTTCCCCAATCGCGATCGTCGTGAACCTCGAGGGCGTTGACGAGATCAACCTCGATGCCGAGACGCTGGCGAAGATCTTCGCTGAGGACATCACCACCTGGAACGACCCAGCGATCGCCGCACTCAACGAGGGTGTTGACCTTCCAGACACCAAGATCATCCCAGTGCACCGCGCTGACAAGTCCGGTACCACCGACAACTTCACCGATTACCTCGCTGAGAACGCTAAGGACGCTTGGCCAGCAGGTAACGTCGAAGAGTGGCCATCCGACCTCGGCGGCGAAGCGGCACAGGGCACCTCCGCACTGGTTGGTGTTGTCCAGAAGAGCAACGGCGCTATCGGCTACGCCGACAAATCCGCAGCTGGCGACCTGACCCTTGCGAAGATCAAGGTCGGCGAGAACTTCCAGGCCCCAGAGGAAGAAGCAGCAGCTAAGTCTGTTGAAATCTCGGACCGCGTTGAAAGCAAGAACGAGAACGACATGGCTGTGCGCATCAACCGCACCTCCACCGAAGAGGGCACCTACCCACTCGTCCTCGTCTCCTACCACATCTACTGCTCCACCTATAAGGATCAGTCGACCGTGGACATGGTCCAGGCATGGGGCCACTACGTGGTCAGCGAAGACGGCCAGAACGCTGCCCAGGCAGCTGCTGGCTCCGCACCAATGACCGAAGCAATGCGTAAGGACGCCGAAAAGGCAATCGACGCCATCAAGGTCGCCGAGTAACGCATACCTGTGACGGGCGGCCGGCTTGATTGCCGGCCGCCCGACCACGCATCTAAGCCCCCACATCCCACTGGATTCACCCGCACAGGAGCAATCTCGTGACTTCCCCATCGCTGGCACCAAAGAGTGGCCCGCTCGATGAAAAGGCGAAAGGCCGAGTCGGAGACATAGTATTCTCCGGCACCGCCTTGGTAGCCGGCATCATCATCCTTGTCATCCTCGTCTTCGTCTCGGTCTTCCTGGTCACCCAGTCCATTCCGGCGCTGACTGCAGACCCAGCAGACATCACAGGCGGCAAGGGCTTCCTCAACTACGTCCTGCCGCTAGCGATCGGTACCCTCATCGCCGCCGGCATCGCATTGCTCCTAGCAACACCAGTCGCAGTTGGTGTTGCATTGTTCATTTCCCACTTCGCGCCCCGCCGCATGGCGAAAACGGTCGGCTATGTGATCGACCTTCTCGCAGCGATCCCATCGGTCGTCTACGGTGCATGGGGCATGGCCGTGCTCGGCCCAGCGATGGTCGGGATCTTCAACTGGCTGCACGACAACCTCGGATTCATCCCGATCTTCGGTGACCCATCCCAGACCGGCCGAACACTCATGACCGCATCGGTCGTGCTCGCGGTGATGATCCTGCCGATCATCACCGCGCTCTCCCGCGAAATCTTCGTCCAAACCCCTAAACTTCACGAAGAAGCAGCGCTGGCACTCGGCGCAACCCGTTGGGAAATGATCCGCATGGCAGTCTTCCCATTCGCCCGCGCCGGCGTCGTCTCCGCAATCATGCTCGGCCTCGGCCGCGCCCTCGGCGAAACCATGGCAGTCGCAATGGTGCTCTCCGCAGGTGGCCTTACCATCAACCTCATCGGTTCCGGTAACTCCACCATCCCGGCAGACATCGCCCTGCACTTCCCAGAGTCCTCCGGCCTACGCGCCAACGAACTCATCGCGGCCGGCCTGGTCCTCTTCATCATCACCCTCATCGTGAACCTGATCGCACGGTGGATCGTGTCCCGTCACAAAGAATTCGACGGAGCTAACTAACATGACCCGCCCGAATCACGAACACAGCTCCCAAAAGTCTGAGGTAAAACCAGTGAACGCGACCGAACAGCGCACCAAAACCACACCAGAGGGGGAACGTCGCCACGGCCGTAGCCGCCTCACCTCCGGACAAATGCCACGATGGGGCGAGCCACTCATCGGTGTCATCTCGCTGATCCTCGGCGCCGCCATCGTAGCGCTCATCGGCTTCAACATCGCAGGCTGGCTCTGCGTCTCCGCGATCATCTTCCTGATCGTCGACTACGTTGCAACCCTGCTGGTAGCCAACCGCCGCCAAGCGGCCAACACGCTAGCCCGCAACCTCATCGTCGGCGCGTTCCTCATCGCGCTGGTCCCACTCGTCTCAGTCATCTGGACCGTTGTCGCTAACGGCTCCAAAGCGATCGTCGCGCCAGGGTTCTTCGCATCCGACATGCAAGGACAGATCGCGATCGCCGACATCCAGCACGCCCGCGAAGGCGGCCCGCTCATCGGCGGTATCAAGCACGCACTCATCGGTACGTTGCTCATCACCCTCGCAGCCACCGTGATCTCCGTGCCGATCGGTCTGCTGACCTCGATCTACCTCGTCGAATACGCACGCGACAACTGGCTCTCTAAGGTCATCCGCTTCTTCGTTGACGTCATGACCGGTATCCCATCAATCGTCGCGGGTCTGTTCGCGGCCGGTATCTCCGCCTACGTGATGCTCGACCTGTTCCAGATGCGGCCAGGCTCCCAGCTGATCGGTTTCTCTGCAGCGATCGGTTTGTCAGTGCTCATGATCCCGGTTGTGGTCCGCTCAACCGAAGAAATGCTGCGCGTTGTCCCGAACGAGCTGCGCGAAGCGTCAGCGGCACTCGGCGTACGCAAGTGGCGCACCATCATGAAGGTTGTCCTCCCAACCGCGCTATCCGGTATCGCATCCGGCGTCACCATCGCTATCGCACGCGTCATCGGTGAAACCGCGCCGATCCTGGTGACCGCAGGTACCGCATCAGTCGTGAACTTCAACCTGTTCAAGGACTGGATGATGGCGCTACCGGTCTTCATCTACCGCCAGCTGAACTACCCGGCAGCGCCAGCCGCGCAAGACGCATCGACCCTACGCGCATGGGGTGCAGCGCTTGTCCTGATCATCATCGTGATGCTGCTGAACCTGCTGGCACGCATCATCGCTAAGATGTTCGCACCGAAGCAGGCCGGCCGCTAAAGGAACCGGGTGGTACGGAACACGCCAGCCACCCCACACACGAGCTCTCATAGACCACTGACCACAGGTCACACCAACCACTGACCACCAGGTCAAAGTGAAGGAAATAAAAACTATGGCAAAGCGCATCGACGTCTCAGACCTCAACGTTTACTACGGCAGCACGCACGCGGTAAAAGACGTCAACATGACGATTGACCCTTGTTCCGTTACCGCGTTCATCGGCCCATCCGGTTGCGGTAAAACCACCTTCCTACGGACTTTGAACCGTATGCACGAGGTCATCCCGGGTGCACACGTCAAGGGCAAGGTGCTACTCGATGGCGACAACATCTACGGTTCAGGTGTTGACCCAGTGCGTGTCCGCACCGAGGTCGGCATGGTTTTCCAGCGCCCCAACCCGTTCCCGACCATGTCCATCCAGGACAACGTCCTCGCCGGGTTCAAACTCAACGGCAAGCGCCTCTCTTCCTCCGACCGTGAGGAGATTGTCGAGAAGTCGCTGCGCGGCGCGAACCTGTGGAACGAGGTCAAGGACCGCCTGGATAAGCCAGGTTCCGGTCTCTCCGGTGGTCAGCAGCAGCGTCTGTGCATCGCCCGCACTATCGCAGTCCAGCCGTCCGTGATCCTGATGGACGAGCCGTGCTCCGCGCTCGACCCGATCTCCACGCTCGCCGTCGAGGACCTCATCAACGAGCTCAAGGACACCTTCACCGTGGTGATCGTGACCCACAACATGCAGCAGGCAGCCCGCGTCTCTGACAAGACCGCGTTCTTCAACATCGCAGGCACCGGCAAGCCAGGCGAGCTCATCGAATACAACGACACCTCGACGATCTTCAACAACCCACAGCAGAAAGACACCGAGGATTACGTGTCCGGCCGCTTCGGCTAAACCACGCCGCGGAGCTACGAGCGTGCAGTAGCGGCGGCGAAACAATAGCCACACCACGATGGTGGCGCCTGCAGACAGCGGGCGCCACCATCGCTGTTTAAGCGGAAGATGTGCTGGCTGGGTGCTGGACGGGTTGGCCGCGGCGCAGGCTGGCCGCTGCGCAAGGCGGGGCAGCGGTGCGCTACCCGATGAGTGGGGACGCGGCGAGGTACAGGACGGCGCTGACGAGGAAGGTCACCACCGGTGTCATGAGCCAGTAAGCCGCGACTTCAACGGCGCGGCGCTGATTCACGGTCATGTGACGTTGTGTGAGGCCGGCACCGAGTAGCGAAGTTGTGACGGACTGGGTTGAAGAGATCGGTAAGTGGAAGGCGATCGAACCGAAGAACACGAGCAGGGAAGAAGAAACTTTCGCCATGCCTGCCCGCAACGGGTCCAGCTGCACGAGCCGCGTTGAGAGGGTATAGGTTATGCGCCAACCTCCCACAAGCATTCCCGCACCCAGGATCACCGCGGTGATGATCTCGAAACCATGCATGTCACCGTAATCGAAATCTAATCCGGCGGTAGCGGTCATAACAAGCAGGAAGACAGCCAAACGCTGGCCGTCCTGCAACCCGTGAGCGAATGCCACCGCAGCGGTCGCGATCGCCTGGGAAACCCGGCCAATCCGGTCAGCAGATTTCGGTGTCTGATACCGCATGAGCCACGCCGCCGGGATCATGATCAGTATCGACAACAGTGGCGCAACAAGCACCGTGACCGCAAGCGGAATAAGGATCGCCAACAACAAGGTCAGCCACACGCCCGTGTTCTCCATGTGGCCCATCGTTATCGCCGCTACCAAGGCGCCTACAAGCCCGCCGTACATCCCGTGGGTTTGGGAGGTCGGTTGTCCACGCCACCACGTGAACAAAGCCCACATAGCCGCCGATGCCAGCGCCGCCATCGCCATCACGAGGCCCGCAGGACCGGGCGCCAAAGCCAGCTCGAATTGGTCTTGAAACGCGATCCCCAGCCCCGTGGAGAGAAATGTGCCGGCCGCAGCGAAACCGGCCACAACAATCGTTGCGATACCAGGGGTCAAAGCACGCGTACGCACCGAGGTCGCAACAGCGTTGGACGCGTCATGGAAACCGTTGAGGAACGTGACCAAAGCCCACAGCAGGCACGCACACACCAAAAGGAAACCCATTTACGATTCCTTGACCAGGATGGTCCCAAGATGGTTCATCGCCTGAATCAGTTCGTACTGGGCTTCACGCAAGTCATCGAGCAACATGGTTTGAGACAAAGCGGTCTGTACGCGGGTGGTTTCGCTGATTTCGAGTTTCCAGGTACGGATCGTGTGGCGGCCGCGGGTGGTGAGCCCCATGAGGTCCAGCCAATCGTCTTCGACGTTGTCCAGCTGCGCCAGATGCGCGAAAACTTTCCGTAACACTTTGGCTTGCTGGCCCAGAAGCTCAAGAAGCTCAGGCAGCGACGTTGAACGCATCGGGATCGCATCCGGGATGAGGCCCGCCGCATTAGAGACAGCACCGATGGATGCGCGAAGGTGGCGAGAGAACGTGAACAGGTCTTCCCGAGGCAACGGGTTGATGAATGAGGTGCGCAAATGCGTGAGCAATGTATAGGTTTTGTCATCAACCTCGTTCAGGTTTTCCTTGATCGCTTCACGCAAAGCGGTCCGTTCCGTTGCAGGCGCAGAGATGAGTTGGGCGGCCGAACCGATGGCCTCGTATAACAGCTCAGACATGCCGGCCAGCAACTTGAGGCTTCGAGCCTCAGAAGGAAACAGCCGCAAACGCACGGAAACCTCATTCTCAAAGGGGACGTTACAGCTGGCAGTCTAATGAGTGAAGGTTAACAGACAAACGCGTTGAGCGGCGGGGGATCTGCGCAGGCAGCGATGCGCGAACTAATGTGCGGCGACAAAGATCCCGGACGTTGACAGAAGCCAGGTTCTGAAAGACACCGGGCCGGGGGCGCCTCTCGGCGGAAGGCCGCTCGAAGCGGCAGATATTTGGAGCCCGGGGCCTCCTGCGGCCCGGTGTCCCCTCCAGTGTGGCAGACGGGGCCGGGTGCTCGTCAAGCGCTGCGGGGATACCGGTAGTCCTTGCGCCAGGTTGGTGTGGCCGCGGCGGGGCTATTCGAGTTGGTTGCGGCGCCACATTTCAGCTGAGGCGACGAGGTCCGACGCGGTGGAAGCTAAGCGTCGCGAACTTTCGGTGAGTGCGCGGGCATGCTGTGTTGCGTGCGCCTCGGCGCTGTCGGCGTGGGCTGCCTGCCCGGCGGCGACGAGCCGGCAGAACGCGGCGGCGCGTTCAAGCGCGACGGCGAAGTCTCCCGTATAGGCGCCCGTGAGGATCGCGGTGGTGACCTCAACCACCTCGGTAGGCCCCGGCGGGTCCGCGACCCCGGCAACCACAACCGTGACGTCATCCACAGACATACCGGCGCGGAACAGCGCGGACCAGCGGTGCGCATCGTTCATGACAGCCCGGCGCAGCACATACAGCCGCCACAACGTACCCGGCAGCGAAACGGCAGAGGAGGCGGACCACAGTTCGGCGAGCTCAAGCAGACCATCCGAGTCCGCGAGCTTGATGAGGCGGTCCAGAACCTCCGGCTCAACCCCCGAACGGCCCTGATGCACGATAGCGTGGGCAGTCAGGTGTGCCGCCTCGGAATGATGTGCAGGATCCGAGCCAGGTGCCTCACGGTCCAACAGCTCGGGAGGCATCACGGCTGGCTTGTGGTGGGTGCGCGCCGAAAAACTCATCCCCTCCAGTGTAGGAACACGCGCGATCGCGGCCGGGTTGGTGCCGGTGGCGGGGTCGGGTTTGCGCCGGTGGCAGGGCCGGGTTTGTGTCGACGATGGGGCGGTTGGCCCCGGATCTAAGACAGGACTGGTGCCGGTGGCGGGGCCAGGAGGTAGCGATCGTGACGGGCGGGTTAGGGAAACTGCGGTGGTGTCGTTTACGATAGGGAGCTGGGGCCTATAGCTCAGCTGGCAGAGCACCGGACTTTTAATCCGTTGGTCCCGGGTTCGATCCCCGGTGGGCCCACACAAAGATCAGCCTCGGAACTGACCAGACGGTACGCCGTCGATGCGTCAGCTCCGAGGCTGATGTGTTTCCGGGGCTCGCGTGTGTTCACACCCTGAGCACGTTCACACCCCGAGCATCGTGGATAGGTGGCTGTTGAGGAGCACCCCGTTGGGGTCTACTTGTTTGCGGACGGTGAGCCAGTCGCCGAAATGTGGGTAGCGCTCGTGAAGGTCCTCTGGCCCGAGGGTGTGGAGTTTGCCCCAGTGGGGGCGCCCGCCGGCGGCTTTGAAGATGTCTTCGAGCACGGCGAAGTATTTTCTGTGGTCTTCGCGGTAGAACCGGTGAACCGCGATGTAGACGGAGTCACGGCCGTGAGCGGTTGAAAACCACACGTCATCGCCTTTGGCGGTCCGGACTTCCAGCGGGAATGTGATCCCTTCCGGGAACGCGTTGACGGCGCGGACCACTTCGCTGAAAACCTCGTGATAGTCGGCAATGTCGATCGCGTACTCCATTTCGCGGAACCGTGTGCGCCGTGGCGAGACAAAGACCTTATGGGAGGTGTCAGCGAAACTGCGGTTGCCCATCGTGCGTGCCGCGAGTTTATTGAGCGCCGGAACGGTTTTCGGCGCGAACCTGCCGAGTTCGCAGATGGCGCGGTGCCCGCCGTTGTTGAGCAGTTCGTCCCCGAACCAGTGTTTGAACGAAGACAGCGGTTTATCGCCTTCAAAGCCGGGGGAGCGGCGGTTGATTTTGCGGGCCACGACGTCGGTGTGCTGGAACCAATAGAACTCGACGTGGTCGCGTTCGCAGGAGAGCTCAACGAAGTTCTCGAGCGTGTCGGCCAGCGGCACGGGCCGTTCCTCTGCATGCAGGATGAACGCGGGCACGACGGCGAGGGTTGCGTGGATGATGACGCCGAGCGCGCCGAGACCCACGCGTGCGGCCTCGAAAAGCTCAGCGTTTTGGGTGGGGGACGCGGTGACGATCTGCCCGGTTGGTAGCGCGATGCGCAGTGCACGGATCATGCCCGCGTAGCCGGTGAATCCGAGGCCGGTGCCGTGGGTTGAGGTTGACAGTGCGCCGCCGATGGTTTGCCGGTCGATGTCTCCCATGTTCGCTAACGCGAGCCCATAAGGTTCCAGTAGGGCTGGTAGCTCCCACAAGTGGGTTCCGGCGCCGAGCGTTACGGTCCCGCCCAGTGGGTCGACTGCGTAGAGGCCGTGGAAGTTCCGCATGTCGAGCAGGATCTCGTCGGTGTGCGCTAGCGGGGTGAAGGAGTGGCTTCCACCCACAGGGCGGACGGTGCGTTTCTCTTCTGAGGCGCGCACCAGCAGTGCCGCGAGCTCGGCTTCATCACGTGGGGTGAAAACCTCGGCAGGTTCGCTGCGGTAGAGGCGGCACCAGTTGGTCCACTCTTTGCCTCGGGCTGCGGCGCGGCCGGTTTTGTTGGAAGCGCGGGCGCTGGCCCGGCTGGCGCGGGTGCCGGCCTTTTTGGTGTGGGGATTGGTTTTCATAGGAATGCTTTCCCTTCGCCACGGTAGGTGGGCCATTCGTCGATGACTTCTGAGCCTGAGATGACTACAACGCTGTTGAGGCGTTCCGATACTTCGCCGGCTTTCGCGTGCCGAAACCACACGACATCGCCGATTGCAAGGCCGCGAGCGCCTCGTCCGGTGAGCGGGGTCTGCACTTCACCGGGACCTTCAGTTGCGCGGTAGGTGACGTTGGGTGGCCACGCGACCCTCGGTAGCCGGCTTGGACCGGGCGGCCCGGAGGCGACCCAGCCCCCGCCGAGCACTGTTGCGGTGTTCTTGTTGGGGCGGCGTACAACATCCATCCCGAACGCGAGGGCCGGCGCTGGTTTGAAAGCGGTGTAGTGGTCGAATAGACCGGGGCCGATGAGCCCGGAGCCTGCCGCTACCTCCGTGATGGCAGCTTCGGTCCCGGTGGTCTCGATCGAACCGGTCCCGCCGCCGTTGACGAAACGCAACGGAGCGATCTCGGAGACAGCATCGACGGTTTCAGCACGCCGTTGCGCGATCTCTTTCGCGGAAGCCGCCTGGATGCGCCGCAAGATCACTTGCCGCGGCGAGCTCCCCGCGTTCGCCTCGCCTGCGATCTGCCCCTCGTAGGCCATGAGCCCATCCAGCGTGAAACCCTTCCTGCCCACGATGTGGGCCGCCAGCCTGGCCACCTCCTCCGGGCTGGATAGCGGCGAACGTGCCGCACCCACCATGACGCCGCGTACGGGACGGTAAGCCGCATCGAGCTCTATAGCGACCTTGAGGTCCGGATGGCCGGGGGCGAGGTGATCGATAATCTCCAGCTGCTGCGGATCATCGACCATGAGGGTCACGTGCTGCAGCGCGGCCTCGCTCGCCGTCCACGCCGCAATCGCTTCGGCATTCACGCTCGGGTACGCAACCACGATGTCCTGATAACCCTTTTCGGCAAGCCACACGGCTTCCGCCAGCGTGAAACCCAGAATCCCAGCGAAACCAGGAGTCTGCAGTGCGGCATCGAGCGCCTTACGGATGCGCAGCGACTTACTCGCAACCCGAACCGTAGGGGACAAGCCGGTGTTAGTGCCGGTGTTAGTGCGGATGTTACTGCGCAGAGTGGAAGCCTTCTTGAGACGCTTGACAAGGCTTTCGGCATTCGCGTGAAAATGATCCGCGAACAAAACACCCACAGGGCGCGAGGCGTAGCCGGCATCAGCCAGGATGTCCTTGAGTGCCGGCCAGTCAATCTTCACATCAGAGACGCGACTGTTGCGGAAGCGGTGCATGCTTAGTCCTCCGAACAACGAGACTTCAGGTCACGGAATGGTCACGATTAGATACCGATAACCACCCCTTCAGGTTACGTCGCGCGGGATTGAACACGCCAGATCGGCGCGATTGCAAGGCAAAACGCCGATAACAATCAAACTGTGAACACCCTGTGCAGTCTTAGTTTTTCTTGCATCTGAGCCGAAACCTTCTACCGTGGAAGTATGCGACGTTTCTATGCGGCCGCCGCAGCGGCCCTGTTCGGCATCACGCTGGGCGTCGCCCCACAAGCAACAGCGGCAACGCTGAACCTCAAACCTGAAGTGCTTACCGTTGGGGCGAACGCCTCAATGGTGCACACCGGAAAACAGCACACCGCAAAACAAGACAGCGGCAAAGCATCGCTTCGTGTAGCTACCGTGAGCGCCGGCCTGAGTGAAGAGCGAGAAGGGGCGCTCGCCGAGCGTCTCGAAGGCGGTAACGACGCCGCCGCCCAGATGCTCGCCCGCAGTGTCCAGCAGACGCGCCCGGATGTTCTCCTGGTCACTGACATCGATACGGACAGCCACGTCGCTGACATCTTCAATGAACAGTACCTCGGCCAGGCACAAACCGACGGCGCCGAAGTGAACGCAGATGCGGATGCAGGCTCCAAGGAACCGTCCTCGACCGAGTACAAATACGTCTACTCCGCAACAACGAATGCGGGCATACAGTCCGGTGCCGACCTCAACGGAAACGGCACAACAGGGGACCCCGGCGACGCTTTCGGCGCGGGACACTTTGAGGGACAACGCTCGATGGTCTTGTACTCGCGTTACCCCATCGATCAGGATGAAGTCCGCACGTTCAATGACCTGACCTGGGACGAGGTACCGGGCAACAGCCTCGATACTGAGAAATACTCGAAGCTTGTTAGGTCGGTTCTTCCACTGAACTCGACGAGCATGTGGGACATCCCGTTGAAAGTTGACGGCGAGACCCTGCACGTCATCGCAACAGACCTCACCCCGGACAACGGCGAGGGTGCTGACCCTGTGCGCAGGCTTGACCAGTTGCGTTTCCTGAGTATGTATCTCAGCGACAACGCCAAGTTGCGGGAGCTGACCGATGACGCCGGGCAGTACGGCGGCTTGGATAAGTCCTCGAGCGCGGTTGTGCTTGGCGCCTTCGGTCCGGACGAGGCATCTTTGGGTAACGACGCAGACCAGATGCGTCAAGACGCATCGGCCGAACTTGAAACGCTCATGGATTCGAAATCCCTAGAGGTTGCGAAACCTTCCATGGCTGCTGGGCAGTGTGAGAACACGTTGCCGATACAGATCCGCACGTTCATGGACTTCATGTGCGCAACCCAGTATGCGACCCGCATGGACGGAGTGGCTAGCCGCTCCGACTATGTTGGGGTCACGGCGGGTCCCAAGATCGTAGAATCCGGAATTGAAACCGCGATGAGCGATGCGGGAGACCACCACGAACACGGCTCAACCGATCACCTGAGCGGTGAGCGCCGCATGGTGTGGGCTGACATCACGCTCAAGCGTGACTAAGAGCCCCCGCCCAGCACGTTAGGCTGGGAACATGTCTACTGAGAACACGCCCCGTACTCAAGCGACGCCGCGCCGCGCCCGTAAAGCGCGCCAACGTCGCAGCGCGGAGGTAGTTCTACCGCGTGAAGCAACCGAAATGCTCGCCCGCAGCATCGTGACCGATGGCGGCAAGGTCAATGACGGTTTCGAACGAGGCCTCAAACGCGTCGTTGGGTGGCAGAGGCCGGTAGTCGTCGCCTACATCCGCCGGTTGAGCAAGAAGCACCCCACCGCAACCCCAGCTGAGCTCGCACGCATCATCGAAGTGAACTATGTGCGCACCGTAACAACCATGGGTGCCGCGGGAGGTGCCGCCGCCATCGTGCCTGGGCTAGGCACACTCGCATCACTCGGGCTCTCCGCAGGTGTGGCCATCGGCTACCTGGAAGCGACCGCGCTCTATGCGCAAGGCATGGCAGAACTGCACGGAGTCGCCGTGGATGACCCGGAGCGGGCAGGCGAGCTCGTGATGGCCCTCATGCTGGGCGAAGAGGGCATCAAGATCCTCAAAGACATGTCCGGCGTTATCGCATCCGGCGGCAAAATCGGGATGCGCACCTTCTTCGCCACAGCGATCGGCGCGGGCGGATCATATGCCTCACTCGGCAAGCAACTGCATTCAAAGTTCCTGAAGAAATTCGCCAAACGACAATCCGCGTCCGCGCTGGGCCGCGCGATGCCGTTCGGGGCAGGCGCGGCATTCGGCGGGGTAGCGAACCGGGTTCTTGCCCGCCGCGTGGTGCGAGCCGCTCACGAACTGTTCGGCGATATGCCCACGGTCACGCCGCGTGACGTGAAAGCTACAGAGCCGCGAGACGCGCTGGAAGTGGCCCCGGAAGCCATCGAGAAGTGAGCCGTTAACTTCCATCACGGATGTGCTGGTGGCCCACGGTCGATGTAGAATCTTGTGTTGTATTTCACCCATCTCGCGCCACCACTGTGCCCTCGCGGCTCCGCACGTGCAGTATGCCTTAGTCGGCATGTACTGGAGCCTGGGTTGAGACTGTTTGCGGGCCTGACATCGGCCGCCCGCAGGTGTTACGCATAGCTATGTGGCGCGAAGTCTCTAACTAGTTCTAGAGCGGAGCGCTTATGACCTGGGGTTCTCACCTCACATCTGCACGCAGCGCAAGTCGCAAACGACGTGCACGGGGCGTACTAGCCCTCATCGCTTCATTCGGCCTCATCGGATCGATGGCTACAGGCGCAGTCACCAGCCACGCAGCCCCGGAACAGGCCGTCAACAGCTCCGTGCTTGCCGCGAGCAAGCAAGCGGCTAAGCCGCGGCAGATCACCGGGACCGTCTATAACGACGTCAACCAGGACAAGTCCCGCAACGAGGGCGAAAAGGTGCTATCCGGTTATGAGGTGGCACTGTTTGAAAAGCGGACGCTGACAAATGCTGCCGGGGTACCTAAACCCAAAGATGCTGTAGCCTCCATGAGGTCAGATAGGGCAGGAAAGTACGTCTTCAACGACGTAGCGGACGGCACATACGTCGTCGTCATCTATCCGGTGGAAGCCACCGACGGACTCACCCACGCTGGCAGCTTTGTCCCACGGGAACAGGGCCAGTGGTATACCGGGCCCATCCCCATCAATAGCACTACAGGGCATGCGGGCATCGACTTCGGCATCATCAAGCCTCAGCTCGGTTTCAAGGTGACGAAGAAAGTCAACGGCGCCAACAGCGTGACCCAGGAGGCCGGTAAGAAAGCGACCTTCACCACGGAAGGTGAAAACACCTCCAACGTGACGCTGGATCGAGTAACCCTCACCGACACCTGGATGAGCGGACGCGAACCGCTGTCCCACACATGCACGTTCTATAAAGCGGACGGCACCCAGTACAAGGGCCAGGCGCTGCGCGAGACCTACATGGGTTTCCCGAACACCAAGACAACCGTCAAGATGAAGGCGGGCGAATCCTTCAAGTGCTCCGCAACCTACGTTGTGACGCAAGCTGACGTAGATGCGAAACAAGACCTCACCAACGAGGCCAGTGTTCGCGGCGCCTACGACTACCTCGACAACTTCGGTAGCAAACAGAGGCCAAGGGAGACACTGGACGTGAGAGCGGCCGACAGCGCAGTGATCCGCCTCTCCGGCGAGGAGCCAACGCCGGAGCCAACCGAAAAGCCTGAACCAACCGAGAAGCCTTCGCCGACGACGGAGCCGACTGACAAGCCTGAGCCGACCGAGAAGCCTGAGCCTACTGAGGATCCGACCGAGAAGCCTGAGCCTACTGAGGATCCGTCGCCGCAGCCAGGCGGGGACGCGTCGATGAAGCTCGTGACCCTCATCGACGGCGAAAAGTCTGTTGAGAAGAACGTTGGCGATGCCGCGAAGTTCACCATCAAGCTCGAGAATACGGGTGCAGCTGACCTTCACGACGTCGCGTTCACCGGTTCCTGGGTTGACGGTAAGGAACCGCTCGAACTCTATTGCGAGGTCGACGGCGACTACGTTTACGCAGACGACGAGAAGTTCGCGCTGAACGTCGGTGAAGCCCTCAACTGTGAGTCCGAATATCGGATGACGCAAGGAGATATTGACGCGGGCGAGCCTCTCAAGAACACCGTGACAGCTGAGGCCGTGACCCGCCCAGCATCCGGTGAGCCACAAAACCTCAAGGAAACTGACTCCGCGGAAGTCATCCCAGCAGCCGCAGACGCACAGCTTGAGGTAAGCAAAGAAGCGTGGGGCGAATACGGTGACGACAACAGCACGGTCGGCGACGAGATCGAATACTGGTTCACGGTACGCAACACCGGCAACGTGACTGTTTCCGACATCGAAATCAATGACCAGATGCTCGCCGACGCGGGCGAGGACGTCGTCTGTGAAGACGACACACTCGCACCGAACGGCCAGACTGAATGCTCCGCGACCTACACCGTCACTGACGGCGATGTGGCGGACGGTAAGACGGAGATCATCAACACCGCGACCGCGAAGGGCAAGACCCCTGCCGGCGAGGACGTCGAAAGCGATGAAGCGACCGCGACCTCCCCAGTTGGCCTGCCCGCTTTGCAGATCGAGAAGAGCATCCTCGATGAGCCAGCCGAAGGCTTTACCGCTGGCGATACGGTGACTTACAGCATCGTGGTGACCTCCACCGGTACCGGTAGCGTCGAAAACGTTCTGGTCAACGACCAGATGCTTTCCGACCGCGGCTCCGAGCTGACGTGTGAATGGAACGGCCGAGGCATCGCGAACGGGCGGATCTTCCTCGACCCGCAAGACACCGCAACCTGCACGGGTTCCATCACTGTCACTGAGGAAGATGTTGCCGCTGGCAAGCCAATCGTGAACACGGCAGAGGCAAGCGGCGGATACAACGACGTCGAAGCCGACACGGTGACCGCTACCGCCGAATTCACGCCGGCAGCGACGAAGGAACCTAAACCGACGGAGGAGCCGACCGAGGAACCTTCGCCAACTGAAGAACCGACGGCTGAACCGACCGAGGAGCCTTCGCCGACTGAGGAGCCAACGGCTGAACCGACTGAGAAGCCAACTGAGCAGCCTTCGCCAACGGGTGAGCCAACGGCTGAGCCGACGGAGGCACCTTCGCCGACTGAAGAGCCGACGGAGGAACCGACCGCAAAGCCGACTAGCGAGCCTACGGACGAACCGACGGGTGAGCCAACGGCTGAGCCGACCGAGGAACCGACGGGGAAGCCTTCGCCGGAGCCTACTGAGGCACCGAAGGCCCCTCAGCTGTCGCTGACGAAACTCCTGAAGGACCCTGCCACGGGCAAGCTCGTAAGCGAAGCGGAGCTCGGCGCGGGTGAGACCGCTCAGTTCACCATCACGGGTACCAACTCGGGTGAGGTCGCGGTTCAGCCTGTCAGGCTCGTTGACACGTGGGTTGAGGGTAAGGCTCCGCTGGACCTCGCATGCCAGATTGACGGCGCCAAGGTGAATGTCAAGGACGCGTCGCTGCGGCTTGAGCCGAAGCAGTCGCTGATCTGCATCACTGAATACACCGTGACCGAAGCCGATGTCGCCAAGCAGGAAGACCTGGTCAACAAGGCAACGATCACCGGCGACGCCGTCAAGAACAAGGCGGGGGAGCGCTCTGCGAAGAGCGTGACGACGTTCAGCGCAACCAAGGCCGATGCTGGCGAGAAGGGCGCGGGCGCGAGCGCGTCTGCTGAAGCTGTCATCAAGATGCCGGCACCAGCATCGACCCCGGAACCGACAGCGGAGCCAGAACCGACAAAGGAACCAGAACCGACAGAGGCGCCAACGAACGAGCCGACCGAGAAGCCGTCGCCGGAGCCATCGGAAAACCCATCCGAGGAACCGAGCGAGAACCCATCGGAAAAGCCTTCCGAGAACCCTTCTGAGGCACCTTCCGAGAAGCCGTCTGAAGCGCCGTCTGAGAACCCATCCGAGGAACCAGGCGAGAAGCCATCTGAGGAATCAAGCGCGGACCCGGCGGTGGAAGCATCTGAGGATCCAGCAGGCGATTCAGGTAGCGAAGCCAACGAGGACTCCGCCGACTCGGGTTCCCTCGCGGCAACCGGTGCGCAAGTAGCGGGTGCCATCGCGATCGCTGTAGGCCTCATCTTCCTGGGGATTCTGCTGACGATCATCATGCGTCGCCGCAATAAATAAGGCGGCCTCGACTAGCCCGGCAGCCGGCCTGCCCCGCTAGAGCAGACCAGCACAACAGCAGGGTGGGAACACGAAAACCGTGTTCCCACCCTGCTGTATCTGTATTCACTTCTCACTCGCAGACGGAGCTGCCGGCTAGGGCGGCGCTGTCGGTCCAGGTGGAATGACCGGCCAAGAGGGACCCCACATCCGGCCCGCCACAGAATACACTCAACGCTAAGAGAGCCCGGCACTCACCAAACTAGCCAACGCAAAAATAGCGACACCAGCCAACGAACCCACGACAGTACCGTTGATCCGGATGAACTGAAGATCCCTACCCACCATCAGCTCGATACGATCCGTAGCCTGAGACGCATCCCAATCACGCGCAGTATCCGTAATCAGCTCAACAGCCTTATCCCTATACCGCACAGCAGCCCACCGGGCAGCCTGAACAGCCCACACATCGACCTTCGCAGCAAACGGATCGCCACCAACCAACCGCCGGCCAAGATCAACCAAGCCATGCGTCAAAGACTCACGCAACGGCGCATCAACAGAAGCCGCAGCATCGGACACAGACCGCTTCATCTGAACCCACACATCGGAGGCAACCTGACGCAACCGCGGATCCGAAGCCAACGAAACCTTCAAAGCCTCAAAACGCTCCTGCGTCACAGCATCCCGCTGCAAACCATCAGCAACAGAGGCCAACCAACCATCCACACTCACACGCAAAGGGTGAGCCGCATCAGACCGCGCCGCCTCCAAAACACTGACCAACTCCCGATGCAAACGCTCACCGATCAACCGATCCACCCGCGACGGCAACCAGCCAGGCGTCCGATCAGCAACCAACCGATGAACAACCTCCGGATGCTCCCGCAACCACCCAGCCGCTTGATCGACCAAAGACTCCACCGCCGCAACATGCTGCCGATCATCCACAACCCGGCCCAAAACCATGCCAACCGTGCTAGCCCACTGCGGCTCAACCACATGCTCACGAACCAAACCCTCAGCGACCCGCTGAAAATCCTCATCCGCGACAACCTCCATCAGCCCAGACGCGATCGTCAAAAGCTCGCCCGAAAGCTGCTCAGCCCGCTCACGATCAGCGATCCAGCCACCCAACGGCTGCGCAACACGAAGATTCGCCAAACGCTTCTCAAGAACCTCATCATTCAAGAAATTCTCACGAACAAAAGCGCCCAAACTATCGCCAATCTGATCCTTCTTCCGAGGAATCAAACCCGTATGCGGGATCGGCAAACCCATCGGCCTACGAAACAAGGCCGTCACCGCAAACCAATCCGCCAACGCACCAACCATGCCGCCCTCAGCGCCAGCACGAACATAACCAGCCCACACAAAACGATCCTGCAACGCAAAACCGACCGCAAAAATCACAGCCAGTATTGCGAGCAGTGCCGTCGCGACGAACTTCATTTTGCGAAGAGCCTGGCGCCGCTCTTCATCGGTAGGAGCACTCAGGTTAGGGCTAGTAGCGAGCTGGAACGGGGAGGGTTCCTTGCTAGTTGGCTCTTTGTCGGCCGGTTGTTGATTGAGCGGCTGTTGGTTGGGCGGCTGTTGGTTGAGTGCAGGGGTGGACGGCACGGAATCCTCCTCAATGAAAATGAACAATCCAATCTAAACACCTGCGCCGCATCGTTAACAGCTCAGGGCGTAAGAAGCTAGGCTGAAGGCGTGCCACGCATATTTGCTCACCGCGGATCATCAGGCCGCTATGCCGAAAACACTCGCGCTGCCTTCATGCAAGCAATCCAGGACGGAGCCGACGGGCTGGAATGCGATGTGCGGCTCACCGCCGACGGCGAGGTTGTGGTGCATCACGACGCGAAACTCGGGCGGACATCGAACGGGTCAGGTCCGGTGAGCGAGCATAGCTTGACGCAACTGCGCGGATTGGACTTCAGCAGCTGGAAGAACCCGAGTTGGCCAGCCGAATACGGGGGAACACGCGAGCAGCTCTTGACGTTGGATGACCTGCTCGATATCGCGGAGGCGGCTGGCCGGCCGATCGAGGTAGCGATCGAAGTGAAACACACACCCGCACACAACCCGGCCCTCGATGAAGCGGTGTTGGCGATCCTGGAGGCCCGCTCCACCCCCTCCTCTTTAACCTTCGGCAACGTGAGTGCTTCTATTATGAGCTTCAGCCCCACCTCGGTACGCCGCATGATCGAGGTCTGCGGAGCTGAAAAGGTATGTATGCTCATTGAAAATAAGAGACTGACCAAGCTACAAAGGTCGCGACAAAACGCTGCGATGAAAATGCTCGATGAAACTGCTCAACTCCTGGCGGGCCCAGGAGTATCGTTCATCCGGGCGCATGAAGAACATGTACACCGATGGATACGCCAAGGCACGAAGCACCGTGTGTGGACAGTCGACACGCTCGAAGACGCCCACTACCTACTCGATCTAGGGGTCGAAGAGCTCACCGGCAACTACCCAGCCGAGCTGCGGCAAGCACTACAAGACGCACCCACCCCCCCACGCCCTAACTAACCTTCGGCCCCAGGTAAGTAACCTTCGGCACCAAAATTGCAGTTATTAACCCCGCAACGATTAATTTCAGCAATTACGTTGCCCAAGGTTAAAACGAGGGGCAGACCGCACCGCTGCTCAACACGCCCGCGCACTAGGATGGCAACCAAACCAAACCCCATCCCACAGGAGCTAGCATGCAGAAGGAAACGCGCCCCCGCATCGTTATCGCAACCCCGCTGAACGAAGAGCTCACCAGCCGCATCAGCACCGAACTTCCGGAATGCGAGATCGTCAGCGCACCTGACCTGCAACCGCCAGCGCGATACCCCGGAGACTGGCCCGGTGACCCGAACTTCACCCGCACCGCAGAGCAACAACAACGCTACGAAGAGCTCCTCGCAACTGCCGACGCACTCTTCGCAGTACCAGACGAATCCGGCACTCTCCTCGGCAAAATCGTGGAGAAAAACGACAAACTCCGTTGGGTTCACACCACCGCGGCCGGCGGCGGGGCACAAATCAAACGCGCCAACATCAGCCCTGAACGCCTCGAAACATTCACCGCCACCACATCGGCCGGCGTCCACGGGCAAACCCTCACCGAGTACGCGCTATTCGGGGTCCTCGCCGGCGCGAAAGACCTGCCCCGCATCCAGGAAGATCAACGGAACTCTCATTGGCCGGAGCCTCGCTGGACGATGCGTGCACTCGCAGATATGACCGTTCTGGTCCTGGGTTTGGGCGGCATCGGCTCCCGCACGGCAGCCGTGTTCTCTGCTGTTGGCGCCCGAGTCTGGGGTGCTTCGCGTTCAGGGCGCCCAGTTGACGGGTTGGACAGGGTCATCCCGATGGATGAGTTGCACGGCGCGCTGGGCGAGGTGGACGCGCTCGTTGTGACGCTACCCGGCACGTCAGCGACCCGCCACCTCGTGGACACTGAGTTTTTGGACGCGTTGAAGGACGATGCGGTTGTGGTCAACGTGGGTCGCGGCTCGGTGATCGATGAGGCAGCTTTGGTTGAGGCGCTTGATCGGGGGAAGATCAGTTTCGCTGCGCTGGATGTGACGGAGCGGGAACCGTTGGCGCCGGAGAGCCCGCTGTGGCGCCACGAGAAAGTGATGATTACCCCGCACAACGCTGCACTGTCGAACAAGGAGCCAGAGAGGGTCGTGAACTTGTTCATTGAGAACGCGAAAGCCTGGCTCGCCGGTGAAGAGATGAAGAACGTGGTCGATAAGGTCCACTTCTACTGACGTTTTGTATCTTCGGCATCGCTAGTGCTGAAAAGGCCCCTCGGGGCCGAATTTCAGCACTAGCGATGCCGAAGGTGGTTAACGGGGGTGGTCAGGCTCCCTGGTCTTCCTCAAAGCCGAGTACATTGCCGGGGATGGACGCCAACAGTTTCCGTGTATACGGGTGCCGCGGGTTCGTGAAGATCTCCTCCGAAGACGCAGCCTCCACCAGTTCACCCGACTTCATCACACACACATAGTCCGAAATCAGCCGCACCACCGCCAGGTCATGCGAAATGAAAAGATACGATAGCCCTTTCTCTGCCTGCAAGCGTCCCAGCAACTTCAAAATCTGGTCCTGAACCAACACATCGAGCGCCGACACCGGCTCATCACACACAATCAGATCCGGCTCCAACGCCAAAGCGCGCGCAATCGCCACACGCTGCCGCTGCCCACCCGACAATTCAGAGGGATAACGCCCCAACAACTCGAGCGGCAACGCAACCTCATCCATCAACGAACGCACCTTCTCACGCCGCTGCCTAGAAGAACCCACCCTATAGGCGTCAAGCGGCTCCCGGATGATGCGGCCAATCGTATACATCGGGTTCAAAGACGAATAAGGGTCCTGAAAAATCGGTTGCATACGGCGCCGGACACCCCTCCAATCCGCCTTCCCCATACGCAACATGTCCCGGCCATCAAACTCAATCCGTCCACTCGAGGGCTCAGTCAACCCCAACAACATGCGCGCCGTCGTCGTCTTCCCAGACCCAGACTCACCCACAAGCGCAACCGTCGAACCACGCGGAATCTCAAACGAAACATCCTTCGCCGCGAAAAAATCCTCACCGCGCCCACCACGCCTCGGATACGACTTCGACAACCCCTCAACACGAACCAACGGGCCATCAGTCTTCGCCACGGCCGCCGCATCGGCCGCAGCTGCCGCATCAAGCCCCGACCCCGAATCAGCCCCACCGGAACCTGACCTCGCGCTAGACCCAGCCACCGCATCGTAAGCCCCGGCAACACCAAGCATGCCCGCGTACGCGCCCGGCACCAACCGTGCCGCAGCGACCGACGGCGCCGCCGTCACCAACTCACTCGTGTAAGGGTGCTGCGGGCTCTCCAACAACTGGCGCGCAGGGCCCGCCTCAACAACACGGCCACGATGCATCACCACGATGTCCTCGGCGCGCTCTGCCGCAAGACCAAGATCATGCGTAATCAACAACACCGACGTACCCTGCTGAGCCGTCAAAGTGTCCAACTCATCGAGGATGACCCGCTGCACGGTCACATCGAGCGCAGACGTCGGCTCATCAGCGATCAAAAGACGCGGCCGGCACGCAAGCCCGATAGCGATCAAGACACGCTGGCGCAAACCACCCGAAAGTTCGTGTGGATACTGCCGGGCCTTATCCTCAGGGTCAGGGACCCCCGCCTCCCGCATCAGCTCGAGGACGCGCGCATCAACCGTGCTCTTAGTGGCTGCCCTGTTGATGAGCAGCGTCTCCGCGATCTGCGCACCGACCCGCGCCACCGGGTTGAGATTAGACATCGGATCCTGCGGCACAAGCCCGATGTGGTTGCCGCGTAGCCGCTGAAAGTCGTGGTCAGAGTAGGTCGCGAGGTCAACGCCCTCGAAGAGGATCGAACCGGACGTAATGGAGCCGTTCTCGGGGAGTAGGCCGATGACCGCCATCGCGAGGGTGGATTTACCCGAGCCGGACTCACCAACGATCGCGAGCGTCCTGCCGGGCTTCAACGTGAGGTTGGCGCCTTGGACCGCGTTGACTTCGCCATGACGGGTTTTGAAACTGACGGAGAGGTCTTTGACGTCGAGTAGCGGGCCCTCAGCGGTGGTGTTAGGCGCTATATCGTCCTCGCAGGAAGTGACGTGAGGCATAGGCACCATTTTGCCTTATGAGTGTTGTTTTCCCTCAGACGTTAATCTTCGGCACAAAAATTGTAGTTATTCGGTAAAGCTATGCGGGTCAGCGCGATGTCGAGCCGAGGGCGAAGCGGCCGAGCCGCAGCAGGGCGGCGGCATGGTAGCGATTCGCTGGCGGGCCAGTGGCCAGGCGGCACAGTAGCGAGACGACGGCTACGCGACAGTTTGGTGGCAGCGTGCCTGTTGGCGAGTCTATTTCAGCAATTTCGTTGCCGAAGGTTCCTTAAACCGTAGTTTTGGAACACTCTTGTTGCTAAAGGTTAGAGAGGAGGTGGGCGGTGGCTTTCGCGATCGCGACCTCCTCGTCGGTTGCTACGACCATGACTGTAATGGTTGAGTGTTCGGTGGAGATGATGGTGGGTTCTGTGCTGGCGTTGTTGTTCGCGTTCTCATCGATCTCGATCCCGAGCGGCGCGAGGCCTTTGCAGACGATGTCACGGAACGGCGCGGAGTTTTCGCCGATGCCGCCGGTGAACACGAGTGAATCTGCTCCGCCGATCGCTACATGGTAGGCGCCGATGTATTTCTGTAGCCGGTACGCGGCAACATCGAGCGCGAGCTGCGCTTCGGGGTTTGTTGCCGCCGCATCGACCACTTCTTTCATGTGTGAACGTCCCGCGAGCCCAAGCAGGCCGGAGCGTTTGTTCAGCATGATATCCAGCTCGTCGGCGGTGTAGAGGCCGCGTTCGATGAGTTGCGTTACCACGGAAGGGTCGAGGTCGCCTGACCGTGTCCCCATTACCAGGCCCGCGAGCGGGGTGTAGCCCATCGAGGTGTCGTAGGACTTGCCGTTGCGGATTGCGGTGACGGATGCGCCGTTGCCGAGGTGGGCGACGATGCCGTTGAATTCAGCACTAGTGATGCCGAGGGTTGCGGCGGCGGTGTTGGCGACGTATTCGTGGCTGGTGCCGTGGAACCCGTAACGGCGGACACCGTGTTCTTTGTAGAGGACGTCGGGGATGGCGTATCGCCAGGCTTTTTCTGGCATGGTCCGGTGGAACGCGGTGTCGAAGACGACGACTTGCGGCAGCTCCGGCCACTGTTCGGATACGGCCCGTAGGCCCGACGCAGCGGCCGGGTTGTGTAGCGGTGCGAGCGGGGAGAGCGCTTCGATTTCTTTGATGACGTCCGGGGTGACGAGCGTAGGCTCTGAGAATTTTTCTCCCCCGTGCACGACACGGTGCCCGACAGCGTCGATGCCGTGGTCGTCGCCGAGTTCCCGCTGCATGTGTTCAGTGACGAGGGTGAGAGCCTCCCCGTGGTCGTCGACGCCGCCGAGCCCGATCTCTTCAACGTTCCCAGAAAGCGCTTCGTGGCCTGTTTCTGGGTCGAGGATCACGTATTTGAGGGACGAAGAACCCCAATTCATCACGAGAATACGCACCGCAACCTGACCCTTCTACACGCTGTCTTGAGGTGAGGCGCATGTGCGAGGCGCCCACCACATCGTAGTCTAACTGGGATTAGAGCACTCCCGTTGCCGAAGTTAATCGTCTTGGTGCTGGGTGTGCTCGCGCGGGGTGAGGCTTTGTGCTTGGATCGCCGTGATGGCGACGGTGTTGACGATGTCGGCGACGGTGGTGCCTCGGGAGAGGTCGTTGACGGCTTTGTTGAGTCCTTGGAGTACGGGGCCGACTGCGACTGCGCCGGCGGATTGTTGCACGGCTTTGTACGTGTTGTTGCCGGTGTTGAGGTCAGGGAAGATGAGGACGGTGGCGTGGCCTGCAACGTTGGAGTCGGGCAGTTTGGATGCGGCGATGCTGGTGTCGACGGCGGCGTCGTATTGGATGGGTCCTTCGACGGGGAAGTCAGGGTTTTGGGCGTGGACGAGTTCGGTTGCTTCACGGACACGGTCGACGTCTTCGCCGCTGCCGGAGGTTCCGGTGGAGTAGGAGAGCATTGCGACGCGTGGGTCGACGTCGAACTGGCGTGCTGTTGCGGCCGAAGCGGTGGCGATGGACGCGAGTTGTTGCGCGGTCGGGTTGGGGTTGACGGCGCAGTCGCCGTAGACGAGGACTTTCTCCGGCAGGCACATAAGGAACACGGATGAGACGATATCTGCGCCTTCACGGGTCTTGATGATTTGGAGGGCTGGGCGGATCGTGTCGGCGGTTGTGCCAACTGCTCCTGCGACCATGCCGTCCGCGCCGCCGGTGTGCACCAGCATCGTGGCCCAGAAAGTTTTATCAGACATTTTGGCGCGCGCATCGTGTTCGGTGATGCCTTTGTGTTTGCGTAGTTCGTAGAATTCGTGCGCGAATTCTTCGGTGCGCGGGTCGGTTTCGGGGTCGACGATGGTGACGCCGGTGAGGTTGATACCTTTTTCACGGGCGAGGGTCTCGACTTCTGGGCCGCCGAGGATGATGAGGTCGCAAATATTGCGGCGGGTGATGATTTCAGCGGCGCGCAAGATGCGTTCGTCTTGCCCTTCGGGGAGCACAACGGTGCGGCGGTCTTGTTGCGCTTTGGTGATGAGCCGGTGGAGGAACCGGACGGGGGTTACGACGTCGGGGGAAGGCAGTTCGAGGCGGGCGAGGAGCTCGTCTTCGTCGACGGATTCTTCCCACGCGGAGAGTACGGCCGCGTTTTTGCGGGCAATGTTGTCGGTGATGTCGCCGTGGATGTTCGCGACGGTTTGCGCGGTGGTGAAGGTGCCTTGTTCGGTCGCGTAGACGGGGAAGGGCGCTTCGGCGAGGACGGGTAAGACCGCGGAGTCGACGGGGCGCGGCCCGGTGACGAGGACCCCGGCGGTCGAGTAGAAGTCGAGGGTGCGGGAGGCGGCGACGGCGGCGAGGAGGACGTCGCTGCGGTCGGATGGTGTGATGAGGAACGTGTCGTCGGCGATGTAGCGTTCCAGCAGGTAGCCGACGTTCATGCCGGCGATGATGGTGTTGTTGATGGTGCGTTCGGGGTTGTTGGTGCCGGCGATGAGGCGTGCGTCGGTTGCTTTGGCGATGTTTTCGACGGTGGGTGCGGTGACGTCGGTGAGTTCGGGGATGACGTAGACCTTGCGGTGGGAGCGGCCTGGCCGGACTTGGGTGCGGATGTCGTCGAGGAGGGCCGGGTTGGCGCGGTTGACGATCATGGATAGTAGGGACACGTTGGCGTCGTAGAAGGCGTCGCGTGCGAGGTCGACGGCTTCGGCGACGTCATGGGCGGTTTTGTTGGAGCCGTTGACGACGCCGATCATGTGGCTGCCGAGGTGGTTGGCGAGGCGAGCGTTGAGTTCGAATTCGCTGCCGTAGTCGTGGCCGGTGAGGTCGGTGCCTTCGATGACGATGACGTCGGTGTTCGCGGCGAGTGTTGAGTAGGTTTCGAGGGTGAGTGTATAGATTTCTTCGGTGCGGCCGGAGGCGATGAGTTCGTGTGCTTCGCTGCGGGTGAGGCCGACCCCGGAGTTTTCGTTGGTGAGGCTGTAGTTGGCGCGGAAGTACTTGAGCGAGGTGTCGTTTTCGGGTGTGTCGGCTTCGGTGATGGGGCGGAAGAAGCCGACGCGGGTTGCGCGGCGGTGGAGGAGTTCGGTCACCCCGACGGCGATGATCGTTTTGGCTGCGCCGGGGGCAGTGGCAGAAATGTACAGGCCGCGGGTCATGAAGTCCTCGCTGTGTGGTGGGGGGATGTACGTGTGACCCCTACATTTTCCCACCATTTTTCATCTTCGGCACTTTAACTGCTGCAAAAGTGGCGATAACGACAATGTTGATGCCGAAGGTTAAGAAATGGAGTAACACGGCATGCCTGAACGCTACCGGGTGGCTAGTTTTGCGGCAGCTACGCGAAGATGGCCACCGAGTTTGGTGAATGTCTGGGTCGTTGTTGGGGAAATAACAGCACTCTCGGTGCCGAAGGTTAGAAATAGGTAGGGTGGGGCGCAGATCATGGCGTTGGTGTCAGGCCGCTAACGTGTAGCCGAGCGCTTTACGGATCTGGCGGATAACAGGTGATTGAGCCAGCGCCGGCGCTAACCCCATTGAGGCTGGCTGCCATACCCGCAGTTTGATCCCGTAATGCCCGATGCGTACCCCGAGCGGCCGCATCGGCCTCTGTTTGTTTTTGCTGAGTTGGTTCCAGGCGGTGAGGCGTTCCCGGGTCAGCCAGCCGAGGCGCTCCTGCGGTGATATGTCTTTTTCTGTGACGATGATTTGCTTCCATCCGAGCCGGGCTGTGAGTGCGTTGCGGCGCGCGTCGGTGACTTGTTTCTTTGCGCTTGTGTGGATTGCGCCGTCGTATTCGCACGCTACTTTCGTTTCGGGCCAGGTGAGGTCGGGGCGCACGATGGGGTGTCCGTCGTGGTCTTGGATCCACCGGTTGACGGCGGGTTCGGGCAGTTGAGCTTCGCGGCAGGCGAGTCGTAGGCGGGTTTCTTGGGGCGAGTCGGCGCCGATGCGTGCGAGGCGTAGTGCTTTTCGCGCGATTCTGATGCCTGGAATGTGGGGGTGCGCGTCGATGAACGCCGCGATTTTCGCGGGCGTGGAGAGTGGTTTTTCGCGGTTTTCGTATTTTGGGTTGGGGATGCGGATGATGTGGTCGAGGGTGATGACCATGTTTTCGAGGTCGAGGATGTTGGCGAGGTCGAACCAGGTGCGTTCGACGGTGGTGATGTGTATGTGGGTGGGGAATTCGGGGTCGGGGAGGGTTGTGACGTCGCCTGGTTTGAGGCGTCGTTTGTTCCATTCGAGGTGGTGGCCTGGGTGGTCGCGGCGCCAGGTGCGTGACCAGAGGCTGATGCGTGGTGTTGGGGTGTTTGGGTCGGTGGTGGGGTTTTCGATCCAGTGGGGTAGTGGGAGTTTGTAGTGTTGGGCTGCTTGTATTCCTGTGATGACGATGCGGGGGCGGCTTCTGCTGTAGGCGCGGGCGATTGCGGTGGGGGTGGGTGTGGTGTTGCGGTGGCAGTAGATGCTTGGGGCTACGCGTGTGTATTGGTGTGAGCGGAGTTGGCCGGGTGTGAGGCCGGCTTGGATGGCTTCTTGGCGCGTGAAGACAGTGTTGTGGAGTGCTTCTGGTGGTGGTGTGAGTTTTCTTCCCATGGATGCATCATGGGGTGTTTTTGTGTGGCGTGGAGGTGATTTCTAGAATCTGTGGATAATTATTCTTTGGCAACGTAATTGCTGGAAAATCTGTGGATAGTGGCCTGGGTGCGTGGTTTTGTAGCACTGGTGTTGCCGAAAGTTAAAGGGTGTCACTTGGGTGGGCTTCGCCGGGTAAACGTGGCACGCTGTTTTTTATGATTGTTGCTTTTTCTGTTGCGCCTTCCGGTGCTGGTGCTGACAGTGATGGTTCGGTCGCTGAGGCTGTTGCCGAGGCGGTGAAGGTGGTCCGTGATTCGGGGCTGCCGAACCGCACGTCGAGTATGTTCACGGAGATCGAAGGCACTTGGGATGAGGTGTTTGATGTGATCAAGCGCGCCACCGAGGCGGTGGAGCGGTTCGGTTCCCGTGTTTCGCTGGTCATCAAGGCTGATATTCGTCCAGGGTTCGATGGGGAATTGGACGGTAAGCTTGAGCGCTTGGAGTCCGCTATAAGCAAGTCGGATAGCTGATTGTTGTGGCGACGCGGTACGCACGCGTCGGTCGAGTTCGCGTGGCCGGTTCGGGTTCGCATCGTGGTTGTGGGAGGTTTGAGTGACTGACGTTCCTGTTGGGGGTTTCTCTTTTCAGGGGTTGCTGTCTTCGGTCACCCATGAACCTGAGGCGTTGGCTACTATTCGCCGTCAGTTGGAGGCGGAGGGCGATACTCATGCGAGTGCTTCTTTCGGGAAGTTGTTGGCGTTGTTGACGACGTTGACTCGTTCTCGGCGTGTGCTGGATATTGGTGCGGGGCTGGGGTATTCGTCTGGTTGGTTTTTGCAGGCGTTGCCGGCGGATGGGCATTTGCATGCGTTGGAGATTGACCGTGACTGCGCTGCTCGGGCGCGGGAGAATTTGCGTCTGTTGGACCCGGAGGGTGAGGCTTCGGGGCGGTGGACTGTTGATGCGGGGCCTGCGGTTCGTGCGTTGCATCAGTTGACGTGGAATCGTTTGGCTCCGTTTGATGTGGTGTTGATTGATGCTGATCCTGAGTCGGCTGCGACGTATTTGAAGTGGGCTTTGCGGTTGACGACGCCGGGTTCGGTTGTGGTTGTGCGTGGGCTGGATGCGTTGGCGGATGCGGATGTTGAGGCTGTGGAACGGGCGTGGGCTGAGGAGTCAGCGTCATCGGAGTCTTTATATGCCGTTACAGGTAAGAAATCAGCCTCGATAGATGCCGCTACGGGAATGTATGGAGCGTTGCAGCTTTTGCGTGACGATCCGCGGTTCGCTTCAACTGCGTTCGGTTGTTTGAGTGAGCAGGTTTCCTCCGGCACGGCGGTCGCCTTGATTACTGCGGCGAGCCCGCCCGCGTCGGCTGGCACTGATGTGCGCATCGAGCCTATGACTGCGGAGACAGTCAGAGATGCTTTGCGTGTCAAGAATCAGGGCTGGCGTGATACCTATGACAAGTATTTGGGTGAAGAAGACCTGAATGAGATGGATGCGCGCCTAGATAAAGATGTGGCTGCGTGGTCGGCTATGCTGGCGCGCCCAGGTAATCAGTCGCGTTTTGCGGTCGCGCGTACCTCGGATGGTCAGGTGGTTGGTGTGGCGACGGCGGCGCCGATTCTTGATGACCAGGATCGTTTTGAGACGCACGCAAAGTGGCAACTGTTCACTTGCTACGTGGACAAGGCGTGGCATGGCAGTGGGATTGCGTCGCGGCTGGTGGATTTTGTGGTTGGTGAGGATTCCTGCATTTTGGGGGGTCTGGAGGATAATGCTCGTGCGCGCGCTTTCTATACGAAGCTTGGTTTCGTTGCCGATGGGGCGGTGGAGAATCTGCCGGATGAGTGGTCGGGCGCGCGAGAGATTCGCATGATCCGCAATGTTCCAACGAAGAATTTGACGACGCATTCATGAGCGGGGGCTCAACGCGGCGCGTGGGTGTATCGCGTAGGAAGCGGGGGAGGGCTGCCCGTCGATCACGCTTGCTGCAGGGCGAGAATACAGCGTCCGATGTGGGCGCTGATGCTCGCACCGATGTTCCGCCGGCAGGGCCGGAGGATCTGCGGGAAGGCCAGTGGCCTGTTTCGACTGGTGTGGTGGCGCTTGAACGCGACTCGTATACACCGGATACTTGGACAGTTTTGGTGAATGGTGTGCCGTCCTCGAGCATCAATCTTTCTGATCCGTTTCACCTGGATTTCGAGTATATGCGTTGGATGGCATTGATTCTGGGCAATGTTTTTGATGCTGAGGCGCGTCTTCGGGTTTTGCATTTGGGTGGCGGGGCTGCGGCTTTTCCACGGTATGTGAATGCGGCGTTCCCGGAGTCGCGACAGGTTGTTGTGGAGTTGGATGCCCGGCTAAACGAGTTGGTGCGGGGCTGGTTCGATCTGCCGCGGGCGCCGATGCTGCGGTTGCGTTCGGGGGATGCTTTGGATGTTGTTCCGACGCTGACGGCGGCTAGCCGTGATGTTGTGGTCCGGGATGTCTTCGTGGGAGATGTGACGCCGTCGGGATTCGTTGATGCCGGGTTCGTTGGTGAGGTTGCGAGAGTCTTGGCGCCGGATGGGTTATATCTGTTGAATGTGGGTGATGGCCCGGAACTGGTGAATGTGCGCCGCGAACTCTCAACCCTTAAAGGAACCTTCGGCAACATAATTGCTGTTTCGGATCCCGCGGTATTTAAGGGAAGGCGCAGAGGAAATATCGTGATGGCGGCGTCGAACCAAGGCTTCGGAGATGCGGCGCGCCTTGTTAAAGGATTGCTTTCCGACCCTTTGCCGGCTCAAGTGTTGGCAGGCAACGAGCTGGAGTCACGCTTCGGCGCGAAGTGAAGGTTGCGTTGATGGCTGACGAGGAACTGCCGCGAACGTGCATAGGTGCCTGATTTCTTCGACAAAGTAGTCCCGCTCGCGTCAAGGACAGTTCTTCCGGATAAGGCGTACTGCACCGCTTAGTGAAACTCAGCTGTCGATGATGGATGGTGTGATCGTACTCGAGTTCAGATTCCCCGCAGGTTACCTGGTGGGTATAGCAAGAGTAGCGTAAACAGCGGCATTGACGCATCGCCGACATTGGTTATTCAACTGAACCCCAGAGGGTATGTTCAGGGCCGGCCGCGAGAAGCGGCCGGCCCGTTTTGTGTGTTGTGTTGTGGGATTGTGGTGCGCGGCGGCTGAGCGGTTATGTGGGGCTCGCGCCGTGTGGGGGTTTGCGTGTTTGGCGGGGTTTGAAGATGGTGAAGTCTTGTATCTTGCAGGTCGGATCATCACTCGGGTTGCCTGGTTGGCAGGGACCGGAGACATTGACGGACCTCATACTCCAAACCCGTATACCCAAGGGTGTAGCTTGGGTTTCTAAGGTTCCTGGGATGGTG
>NZ_KV789386.1:0-1014 GCF_001807575.1 Arthrobacter sp. HMSC08H08 | reverse complement strand
AAGCCTAGGAACAAAACCCGGGACACTTCAAGTGGCGTGCTTATTCCGAAGTATCTGTTTGGCCTTGGTCTGCACGCGTTTTAGTTCTTCTCCAAGCGCAACGGAGTCTTTGGCGGGATTTGCATAGCTGGTAAACCCAAGCTCATCTAGTGCGTGAACGTCTGTGTAGAGCCCACGGAGCGCATCCAATTCGTTCTGAGTATGACTGAGTTTCTGCTCGGTTTTGTTAAGTTCACTTTGCGTCTTTGCCAGCTTGCTTTGAGCTTTTTCAGTTTCTGAATCTAGCTCTTGAATAACGCTTTGAAGTTCGGCTCGTTTTGTTACGACTTCTTCGAATAACCTAGCGAGGTCGCCACCTCCAGCCTCGGCTAAAACTTGTTGAAGACCGCCAACTTGTTCCTGAAGTTGCTGGATTTGTTGTTTTTTCCGTCCGAACATTATGGCTCCATTTGTGTTTGCTCGTCTTCGTCTCCGTGAATGTCGTAGCCGTGTCGGCGCAGATCAAGCGCTATGATATCATCTGACGCGCATGTCGGAAGACTCTAGTCATCATGTTCCGCATAGTCACCCGCAGGGTAACGTCCCGTAGGGTATTTAAGATCTTCGAAGCTCAATAAAAACTACTCCCCACTAGTCAGTAACTGATTTCTCAGTCCAACTAATGGGGAGCAGCTCATAAGCGGAGGATGGGGTGTTTGGTTTCACGACATCGTTCACCTCACTGCAAGACCCGACCGGTCTGCCGACGTTATCCACCTCGAGGCACGGGGCGGTGCAGAAACTAGCTGTCCAGCCGGCCACGAACCGTAGATATAACGGTGAACAGCAGACACAGCGACAGCAAAATAGCCCCGGGAACACCGGGAACCGCCAGACTGCAGGCACTTTGCCCAGCCACCTTGGCTGCACCCAAAAAACGGAACGATGTCCTGACACAGCCACCAAAAAACCGGAACGATGACCCGACACATCAAAGCCCCCGGACATAAAAAATGTCGGGACATCGTGTGAACG
>NZ_KV789385.1:0-41049 GCF_001807575.1 Arthrobacter sp. HMSC08H08 | reverse complement strand
CTACGCGATCAATATATGTAAGGTACGCCGCCGATTGGCGCATCGTGATCCATTGCGTTAGACTGGACGGTGTACCAAAGACCGTTGGTTATGGGCGCGTGCGCTCATCGAAGGTTCCCGCACTTGCAGGGCAGCCCACGTAGGGACAGATTCTTCACGAACCGAGGCGATCAGCGCCGTCGATGTTCACCGTGTAGCCCTGTGCCTATGTGCCAGGGCTATTTTGCTTTTCGGGGCAACCAACCGGGATGAACCATCTTAGAACCCCGGAAGGAGTGTCATGGCTAAGAACGTCAAGGAGATCGCCGTAGCGGAGATCACCAAGGACTTCGAGGAGTCCTCGGCTGCAGTCCTGACCGAATACCGTGGGCTCACCGTGGAACAGCTCAAGGAGCTTCGCCGCTCCATGGGCCCAGACACCAAGTACGCAGTCGTCAAGAACACCTTGACCGAGATCGCTGCTAAGAACGCCGGTGTCGACGCATTCGAGGGCATGCTCAACGGCCCAACTGCTATCGCGTTTGTACGCGGAGATGCAGTTGCAGCCGCTAAGAGCCTCACCGATTTCGCTAAGGACCACGAGAAGCTCATCATCAAGGGCGGCTACTACGACGGCCAGAAGATGGACGCTGAGCAGATCAAGGATCTTGCTGCTCTCGAGTCCGTCGAACACCAGCTGGCTCGTGTTGCCGGTGTCCTCAAGGCACCAGCATCCGCTGCTGCACGCATCATCGATGCGCTGCGTCTCAAGCGCGAAGAGGCCGGCGAAACCGCCGAAGCCCCAGCTGCAGAGTAGTCACGGTTCCGTAGCATCCGTTGTCCCGCAACATCCGTTGCGGCGCGGGACGCTTGAGCCCAACAGTTTCAACCGACAAGCTTTTACGCGGAGCAAAGCCTCCGCATCGACGAAAGGACGCCACTATGGCGAAGCTCACCACCGAAGAGCTCCTTGACGCGTTCAAGGAAATGACCATCTTCGAACTCTCCGAGTTCGTTAAGCAGTTCGAAGAGACCTTCGACGTCACCGCAGCTGCTGTTGCTGCAGCTCCTGCTGCAGGCGGTGCCGCAGGCGGCGCTGAAGAGCAGACCGAATTCGACGTCATCCTCGAAGCCGCTGGCGATAAGAAGATTGGCGTTATTAAGGAAGTTCGCGGCCTGACCTCCCTAGGCCTCAAGGAAGCTAAGGAGCTCGTTGACGGCGCTCCTAAGGCTGTTCTCGAAGGCGTCTCCAAGGAAGATGCAGAGAAGGCTAAGGAAGCTCTCGAGGGCGCTGGCGCAACCGTCACCCTCAAGTAATTTCCTTTCACTCGCCGCGGCGTGACAGTGCGCCGCTCACAGTGAATGAATGTTTGGCCCGTGTCACCATTTGGTGGCACGGGCCAAACTTTGTTAAGGGCCCTGGCTGATGATGGGGGGAGGTAGGGGCGGCAGACTAGCGGTGCAGCAAGAGTGCTTCGCCTTGACCTCCGCCGCCACACAGCGCGACGGCCGCGGTGCCTCCGCCGTTCTCCTCAAGTTGGTAGCACGCTGTCACAACGAGGCGTGCGCCACTCGCCCCGAGTGGATGGCCCAAGGCGATCGCGCCACCCCATGCGTTCACGTCCTCTGCGTCCACACCTAGCTCGCGTTGGGACTGCACGGACACGGATGCGAAAGCCTCGTTGATTTCTATGACATCGAGGGCGCCCTGATCGATGCCGGAACGTTCGAGGGCCCTCTTGATCGCTCGGGCCGGCTGGGAGTGCAGAGAATTATCCGGCCCGGCAACCTGGCCTGCCTCGCCGATGGTCGCCAGTATGGTCGCGTCGTTCTGTTCAGCCCAGATGCGCGAAGTCACGATCACGGCCGCTGCTCCATCCGATAGGGGAGAGGAGTTCCCGGCAGTGATGGTTCCTTCTTTCGAGAATGCTGGTCGCAGCTGAGCCAAGGCCTCAGCGTTCGTATCCTCACGCACACCCTCATCGTCTGTGACAGTATGCTGTCGGCCGCGGCGATCCTCCCACTCAACAGGGGCGATCTCTTGCTGCAGGTGCTCATGGGAAGAAGCTGCTCGTTGATGAGAGGCGGCGGCCACCGCATCCTGCTCTGCCCGCGAAATCTCGCGAGCATCGTTGCCGGCATCAGTCAGCGAGCCCATCGAGACCTGATCAGTCGCATCCGTGAGGCCATCATGAGCCAGCGAATCAACCGCGGCTACGTCCCCGTACTTCCAGCCAGTGCGGGAGCCCGGCAAAAGATGAGGTGCATTCGACATTGACTCCATCCCGCCAGCAACCACAACATCAGCCTCACCTAGGCGAACAAGGCGGGCGGCGTGAATCACAGCCGAAAGCCCCGAAAGGCACACCTTGTTGACCGTCTCAGCATAAGCGGATGCAGGTAGGCCCGGAACCGAAAGGGCTGCCTGCCGAGCGGGGTTCTGCCCACATCCAGCCTGAACCGCCTGCCCCATCACCACGGCCTCGACACACTCCGCGCCGACCCCAGCCCTGCCGAGCGCGGCCTCGATAGCGCGCCCGCCCAGCGCAGCGGCAGAAAAATCCTTGAGCTCGCCCAAAAGACGCGCAAAAGGCGTACGCGCGGCACCAATGATCACCGCGTCGCGCCCGCTCAAAGCCGCCATGCCCTGCAAGCCACCAGGGGTGGAATCGCCAGTCACGCCACCGGACATATAAACCTCCATCGTAAGAAAAATGCACACGAATGTGACCAGCATCTCACGATCGAAGGTGCGCTTGCCATGCAAGCCCGGCAGGCATCGTGCTCGGTATCACGCACGCGAGCTCAAAATACTATTCGACACGCTTGACGAACTGCGCTAAGATGGATCGTTGCGGCTCTTCTTGTCCTGTTACATCGACCTTCATATAGCGGTGGGTCGATGTTTTAACGTCTCATCAGGCGTTTACAACCTCACGCGAAATCCTAGTCTCACCAGCTAGTCAACGCATAGAGAATACGCATAGCGAGGACAAAGCCGCACCCGGAAACATGACGGTCTGTGGAAGGAAAACCTTTGGTCGCCTCGAGCACCTCTCAGAACTCAACCGCTACATCGGCTCGTACCGCCGCCGCAGCGGGCCGCATCTCCTTCGCGAAAATCCACGAGCCCCTCGACGTCCCGGATCTGCTAGCGCTGCAGACCGAATCGTTCGACTGGCTCATCGGTAACGAACGCTGGCAGCAGCGCGTAGCGAAGGCAGAAGAAACAGGGGACACCAGCGTCCCACGAGTACCAGGGCTGGCCGAGATCTTCGAAGAGATCTCACCCATCGAAGACTTCCAGGGCACCATGTCCCTGAGCTTCTCCGAGCCAGAATTCGCGGACCCTAAGTACACGATCGCGGAAGCCAAAGACCGCGACGCCACCTACTCGGCACCGCTCTACGTGCGTGCCGAGTTCATGAACAACCAGACCGGCGAAATCAAGCAGCAGACGGTCTTCATGGGCGATTTCCCGCTCATGACCGACAACGCAACGTTCATCATCAACGGAACCGAGCGCGTCGTTGTTTCCCAGCTGGTCCGTTCCCCAGGTGCCTACTTCGAGCGCACCCCAGACAAGACCTCCGATAAGGACATCTACTCCGCGCGCATCATCCCATCGCGTGGTTCCTGGTTCGAGCTCGAAATCGATAAGCGCGACCAGGTCGGTGTCCGCCTCGACCGTAAGCGCAAGCAGTCCGTGACCGTACTGCTCAAGGCACTGGGCTGGACCGAATCCCAGATCCTCGAAGAGTTCGGCGACTACGAGTCGATCCGCATCACCCTCGAGAAGGACACCGTCCACACCGAGGAAGAGGCGCTGCTGGACATCTACCGCAAGCTGCGCCCAGGCGAGCCGCCGACCGTTGAAGCGGCACGCAACCTGCTTGAGAACATGTACTTCACCCCGAAGCGCTACGACCTCGCTAAGGTGGGCCGCTACAAGCTCAACCGCAAGCTCGGCATGGACATGCCGATGGACACCCCAGAGTCCTCCGTTCTGACCGAGGCCGACATCGTAGCGATGATCCGCTACATCGTCGCACTCCACGCAGGCGAGCGCACCATCAAGGGCGTACGCAAGGGCGAAGAGACCGACATCCCGATCAACGTCGATGACATCGACCACTTCGGCAACCGCCGCATCCGCGCGGTCGGCGAACTGATCGACAACCAGGTCCGCACCGGCCTGTCGCGTATGGAGCGCGTTGTACGTGAACGTATGACCACCCAGGACGTCGAGGCGATCACCCCGCAGACCCTGATCAACATCCGCCCGGTGGTTGCTGCGATCAAGGAGTTCTTCGGAACCTCCCAGCTCTCGCAGTTCATGGACCAGAACAACCCACTGGCTGGCGTGACCCACAAACGCCGCCTCTCGGCTCTGGGCCCAGGCGGTCTCTCCCGCGACCGCGCAGGCATGGAAGTCCGTGACGTTCACCCGTCTCACTACGGCCGCATGTGCCCGATTGAGACCCCGGAAGGCCCGAACATTGGCCTGATCGGCTCGCTCGCAACCTACGGTCGCATCAACTCCTTCGGCTTCATCGAAACCCCGTACCGTCGCGTTGTTGACGGCGTGGTGACCGAGCACGTCGACTACCTGACCGCAGACGAAGAGCTCGAATACCAGATCGCGCAGGCAAACGCGCCGCTGGCAGAAGACGGCACCTTCGAAGAAGACCTCGTTCTCTGCCGTGAACGCGGTGGCGGCGGCGAACCAGTCCTGGTCGCTCCGAACGAGATCGACTACATGGACGTCTCGCCACGCCAGATGGTTTCCGCAGCGACCGCGCTGATTCCGTTCCTCGAACACGATGACGCCAACCGCGCGCTCATGGGCGCGAACATGCAGCGTCAGGCCGTTCCGCTCCTGGAGCCGGATTCCCCAATCGTGGGTACCGGTATGGAGAAGTACCTCGCGGTTGACTCCGGTGACGCGGTTCTGGCGAAGAAGCCAGGCGTTGTCACAAGTGTTTCGGCTGACCTCGTCTCCGTCATGAACGATGACGGCACGCAGACGAACTACCCGATCATGAAGTTCGCCCGCTCCAACCAGGGCAACGGCTACAACCAGAAGGTCGTTGTCACGGAAGGGGACCGGCTGGAAGCTCAGGCCCTCATTGCTGATGGCCCAGCAACCCAGGCGGGCGAGCTCGCGCTCGGTAAGAACCTCCTCGTTGCGTTCATGTCCTGGGAAGGCCTCAACTACGAGGACGCGATCATCCTCTCCGAGCGCATGGTCTCCGACGACGTCCTCACCTCGATCCACATCGAGGAATACGAGGTCGATGCCCGTGACACCAAGCTCGGCGCTGAAGAGATCACCCGTGACATCCCGAACGTGTCCGAGGAAGTGCTTTCGCAGCTCGATGAGCGCGGCATCATCCACATCGGCGCTGAGGTAGAGGCCGGCGACGTCCTCGTGGGTCGTGTAACACCTAAGGGTGAAACCGAACTGACCCCGGAGGAGCGCTTGCTGCGCGCGATCTTCGGTGAGAAGTCTCGCGAAGTCCGTGACACCTCGCTGCGCATCCCGCACGGTGAGTCCGGTACCGTCATCGGCGTCCGCATCTTCGATCGCGACGATGACGACGAGCTACCACCAGGTGTGAACCAGCTGGTCCGTGTCTACGTTGCACAGAAGCGCAAGATCACCGTTGGTGACAAGCTCGCTGGCCGCCACGGTAACAAGGGTGTTATCTCCAAGATCCTCCCGGTTGAGGACATGCCGTTCATGGCTGACGGTACTCCGGTCGACGTGATCCTGAACCCAATGGGTGTTCCGGGCCGTATGAACCTGGGCCAGGTCATGGAGTTGCACCTCGGGTGGGCCGCATCCCAGGGCTGGAACATCGAAGGTGAACCTGAGTGGATCAAGAACCTTCCGAACCTGCCGCGTGAGCAGGCTCCGATCAAGGTTGCCACCCCGGTCTTCGACGGTGCCGAGGAAGAGGAAGTCCGCGGTCTGCTGGACCACACTCTGCCGTCCCGTGACGGCGAGCGTCTGATCGATAACTCCGGTAAGGCGACCCTGTTCGATGGCCGCTCCGGCCAGCCGTTCCCGGAGCCGATCTCCGTGGGTTACATGTACATCCTCAAGTTGCACCACTTGGTTGATGACAAGATCCACGCTCGCTCGACCGGTCCATACTCGATGATTACGCAGCAGCCGTTGGGTGGTAAGGCCCAGTTCGGTGGTCAGCGTTTCGGCGAGATGGAGGTGTGGGCGCTTGAGGCGTACGGCGCGGCATACACCCTGCAGGAGCTGCTGACGGTCAAGTCGGATGATATCCACGGCCGTGTGAAGGTCTACGAGGCGATCGTCAAGGGCGATAACATCCCTGCCCCTGGCGTTCCGGAGTCCTTCAAGGTTCTGTTGAAGGAAATGCAGTCGCTGTGCCTGAACGTTGAGGTTCTTTCGACCGACGGCGAGACGATTGAGATGCGCGATGCGGACGAGGAAGTCTTCCGGGCCGCAGAGGAGCTGGGTATCAACTTGTCCAATGTTGAGCCGAGCTCGGTTGATGAGGTCTAAGTAGCGCTCGATGCGGTGGCGGGCTGGGGTGCCCGCCACCGGCTACGGACCTTTGTCCAGCCCGGTTGTGTTGCTGGGCTGGTGAACCACCTGATGAAGACTTCAATTTTTTGACGAAAGAGAGTAAGGACTTATGTCCACCGAATCGACTTTCGGATTGATGCGTATTGGTTTGGCTACGGCTGAACAGATCCGCGAATGGAGCTACGGCGAGGTTAAGAAGCCGGAGACCATTAACTACCGCACGCTCAAGCCTGAGAAGGATGGCTTGTTTGGTGAGCAGATTTTCGGTCCTACGCGTGACTGGGAGTGCTCGTGCGGTAAGTACAAGCGTGTCCGTTTCAAGGGCATCATTTGTGAGCGTTGTGGCGTTGAGGTGACCCGTTCTAAGGTTCGCCGTGAACGTATGGGCCACATCGAGTTGGCTGCTCCGGTGACGCATATTTGGTACTTCAAGGGCGTTCCTTCGCGTTTGGGTTACCTGCTTGATTTGGCGCCGAAGGACCTCGAGAAGGTTATTTACTTTGCGGCGTACATGATCACCTCGGTTGATGAGGAACGCCGTCACGAAGAGCTGCCGAACTTGCAGGCCGCTCACGATGTTGAGATCAAGAACATCGCTAACACGCGTGACGCTGATATCGCTGAGATCGCTCAGGAGCTTGAGGAAGAGCTCGCTCGCCTTGAGGGTGAGGGCGCTAAGGCTGCTGAGAAGAAGAAGGCTCGCGACGCCGCTGAGAAGGAAATGGCGAACGTCCGTAAGAACGCGGACGCCGAGATTGAGCGTCTCACCGAGGTGTGGGAGCGTTTCAAGACCATCAAGGTGGGTGACCTTGAAGGTAACGAGTCGCTGTTCCGCACGATGCGCGCTAAGTATGGCCTGTTCTTTGAGGGCTTGATGGGTGCTGAGGCGATCCAGAAGCGTCTGCAGAACTTCAACCTCGAGGAAGAGGCTGAGGCGCTGCGTGAGGTGATTGCTACCGGTAAGGGTCAGCGTAAGACTCGCGCGATCAAGCGTCTGAAGGTTGTCAACGCTTTCTTGACTACCGATAATTCGCCTGAGGGTATGGTCCTTGACGCTGTTCCGGTGATTCCGCCGGAGTTGCGCCCTATGGTTCAGCTTGATGGTGGCCGTTTCGCTACCTCGGACCTCAACGACCTCTACCGTCGTGTGATCAACCGCAACAACCGCTTGAAGCGTCTCATGGATCTGGGTGCTCCAGAGATCATCGTGAACAACGAGAAGCGCATGTTGCAGGAGTCGGTTGACTCGTTGTTTGACAACGGTCGCCGTGGCCGCCCGCAGACTGGCCCGGGTAACCGCCCGCTGAAGTCGCTGTCTGACATGCTCAAGGGTAAGCAGGGTCGTTTCCGTCAGAACCTGCTGGGTAAGCGTGTTGACTACTCCGGCCGTTCGGTCATCGTGGTTGGTCCGCAGTTGAAGCTGCACCAGTGTGGTCTGCCTAAGCAGATGGCGCTTGAGCTGTTCAAGCCGTTCGTGATGAAGCGCCTGGTTGATCTGAACCACGCTCAGAACGTCAAGGCAGCTAAGCGTATGGTTGAGCGTTTCCGCCCTGCGGTGTGGGATGTTCTTGAAGAGATCATCGCTGAGCACCCGGTTCTGTTGAACCGTGCACCAACCCTGCACCGCCTGGGTATTCAGGCGTTTGAGCCGCAGCTCATTGAGGGTAAGGCTCTGCAGTTGCACCCGCTGGCGTGTGCAGCGTTCAACGCTGACTTCGATGGTGACCAGATGGCTGTGCACTTGCCGTTGAGCCCTGAGGCTCAGGCTGAGGCGCGCATCCTGATGTTGTCTTCGAACAACATTTTGAAGCCTTCGGATGGCCGCCCGGTTGCGCTGCCTGCGCAGGACATGATCATCGGCTTGAACCACTTGACTACCCGCCGTGAGGGTGTTGTCGGTGAGGGCCGTAGCTTCTCGTCTGTTGCTGAAGCGATCATGGCGTTCGATGCGGGCGAGCTTGATCTGAACGCGGTCTGCACGATTGCGGTGGATAACTTTGTTCCGTCGGCTTCGCAGCCTGCCCCTGAGGGTTGGGTTGAAGGCAAGCCGGCGCTTCTGGAGACCACTCTGGGTGTCGCCTTGTTCAATGACACGTTGCCTGAGGACTATCCGTGGTTCGCTGAGGTCGCTACCAAGGGCACCTTGGGTGACCTCGTGAATGACCTCGCTGAGCGTTACCCGAAGGTCGATACTGCTCGTACCCTCGATAACCTCAAGGACAAGGGCTTCGAGTGGGCCACCCGCTCGGGTGTCACGGTTGCGATCTCTGACGTGACCTCTCACATGGACAAGGCCGCGATCCTGGCCCCGTATGAGGAGCGTGCTCAGAAGGTTCAGACTCAGTTTGAGATGGGTCTGATCGCTGATGATGAGCGCCGTACCGAACTCATTGACATCTGGACTCAGGCCACCGAGGAGGTTGCCTCCAAGATGCAGGAGGGCATGGAGAAGTACAACACCATTAACCGCATGGTGACTTCCGGTGCTCGCGGTAACTGGCTGCAGTTGCGCCAGATTGCCGGTATTCGTGGTCTGGTGTCGAACCCGCAGGGTGAGATTATTCCTCGCCCGATCAAGTCTTCCTACCGTGAAGGTTTGACGGTTCTTGAGTACTTCATCGCTACTCACGGTGCCCGTAAGGGTCTTGCGGATACCGCGTTGAAGACCGCTAACTCGGGTTACTTGACGCGCCGCCTGGTTGACGTTTCTCAGGACGTCATCGTGCGTGAGCATGACTGTGGTACCCGCCGTGGCCTTAAGGTCGCTATCGCGGATGAGGTCAACGGTGTCCGTACTCTGCATGAGACGGTCGAGAACTCGGCGTACACCCGCACCCTTGCCAAGGATGTTGTGGACGCCAACGGTGAGCTGTTGGCTGAGGCCGGCGAGGACGTGGGCGATGTCCTGATTCAGCGCCTCTTCGATGCCGGTATTGACGAGGTCAATGTCCGTTCGGTTCTGACGTGTGATTCCGCGGTTGGTACGTGTGCGTTGTGCTACGGCCGCTCGCTGGCATCCGGCAAGCTCGTTGATATCGGTGAGGCCGTGGGTATTGTTGCGGCTCAGTCGATTGGTGAGCCTGGTACCCAGTTGACGATGCGTACCTTCCACTCGGGTGGTGTTGCTGAGTCTGGCGATATTACCCAGGGTCTGCCTCGTATTCAGGAGCTCTTTGAGGCGCGTACGCCTAAGGGCTTGGCGCCGATCACCGAGGTTGCTGGTCGTGTCTCGATCGAGGACACCGAGCGCGCCCTGCGCGTTATCGTGACCCCGGATGATGGCTCTGAGGAAGAGGCCTACCCTGTTCTGCGTCGTTCCCGCCTCTTGGTTGAGGAAGGCGATCACGTGGACGTTGGCCAGCAGCTGGCTGCGGGTGCTATTGACCCGAAGCAGGTTCTGCGTGTTCTTGGCCCGCGTGAGGCACAGAAGTTCCTGGTCCGTGAGGTTCAGGCTGTGTACCAGTCTCAGGGTGTGGGTATTCACGATAAGCACGTTGAGGTTATTGTTCGCCAGATGCTGCGCCGCATCACCGTGATTGACCAGGGTGACACGGATCTGCTTCCTGGTGAGCTGGCTGACCGTGCGGTCTTCCAGGCCGCTAACCGTAAGGCTGTCGCTGAAGGTGCCCGCCCGGCATCGGGCCGTGACGAGCTCATGGGTATCACCAAGGCTTCGCTGGCTACCGAGTCGTGGCTGTCCGCCGCGTCCTTCCAGGAGACCACGCGCGTTCTGACTCAGGCCGCTATGGAGGCTAAGTCTGATCCGCTGTTGGGTCTGAAGGAGAACGTCATCATCGGTAAGTTGATCCCTGCCGGTACTGGCTTGGATCGCTACACCCAGGTTGATGTTGAGCCGACTGAGGAAGCGAAGGCTTCCTTCTACTCCGGCCCATCCGCTTTCTCTGGTTTCGATTATCAGGGGATGGATGCGTTCGGCGGCGAGTTCTCCGCGATCTCGATGGAGGAGTACGGCAACTTCGGTCAGGACTTCAACTGATCTCTAGCCTCGCTGGCTGGTGACGAATCACCGGTTAGCTGAGACCAAGTACGATGCGGCGGGTGCCTTCCGTAGGGGAGGTGCCCGCCGCATCGGCGTTAAGAGCTGTTTATGGTCCGGCCATGTTGTGTTGTGGCGGCGTTGGGGCGGCGCTGGCACTCTTGTGGCGTGCACGCTTGCGGATAAGGGCCTGGCGGCCGCGAACGTGCAGATTGTGGCGAGAACGAAAATGCTGATATAGTGGATGATCAGAGTTTTCGTGTGGAGAAGTGGACTCAGTCCGTGTCGTTCGCAGGTTGAATGACGTACTCCACACTTTCGCACGCCTCGGACCAAGCGGTTTAGAGATCGCGAGAAAACGATAACCGCACGCATCGCCCGCCGCGCTTTACATAGTGAGGCAACCGGGTGGGCAAGCGGACAGTCCGATCAGCAACGTAAGGACATAGATTGCCTACAATTCAGCAGCTGGTGCGCAAGGGTCGCGCTCCACACAAGAACAAGTCGAAGACCCCGGCGCTTGAGGGTAACCCAATGCGCCGCGGCGTGTGCACCCGCGTGTACACCACTACCCCTAAGAAGCCGAACTCCGCGCTTCGTAAGGTTGCTCGTGTCCGCCTCGCAGGCGGCACCGAAGTAACTGCCTACATCCCAGGTGAGGGCCACAACCTGCAGGAACACTCCATCGTGCTCGTTCGCGGTGGCCGTGTGAAGGACCTGCCAGGTGTCCGCTACAAGATCGTCCGCGGCGCACTCGACACCCAGGGTGTCAAGGACCGCGGCCAGGCCCGTTCCCGCTACGGCGCTAAGAAGGAGAAGAAGTAATGCCTCGTAAGGGTCCAGCTCCCAAGCGTCCAATTGTCAACGATCCGGTATACGGCTCCGCACTGGTCACCCAGCTGATCAACAAGGTGCTCGTAGACGGTAAGAAGTCCACCGCAGAGCGCATTGTATACGGCGCACTTGAAGGCACCCAGGCTAAGACCGGTAACGACCCGGTAGCCACCCTCAAGAAGGCCATCGAAAACATCAAGCCTGCACTTGAGGTTCGCTCCCGCCGCGTCGGTGGCGCAACCTACCAGGTCCCTGTTGAGGTCAAGCCTGGTCGCTCGGTTGCGCTCGCGCTGCGCTGGCTGGTCGGCTTCTCGAAGGTCCGCCGCGAGAAGAGCATGACCGAACGCCTCATGAACGAGATCCTGGACGCCTCCAACGGCCTCGGCGCAGCAGTCAAGCGCCGCGAGGATACTCACAAGATGGCGGAAGCCAACAAGGCGTTCGCTCACTACCGCTGGTAATCCACGTTCTACCCGGTGGCGATCCTCGCCACCGGGTATTGACACCTCAACCGTAAGGGAGACACCGTGGCACTCGACGTGCTCACCGACCTTAAGAAGGTCCGCAACATCGGCATTATGGCCCACATCGATGCGGGCAAGACCACTACTACGGAACGCATCCTGTTCTACACGGGTGTGAACCACAAGCTCGGCGAGACGCACGACGGTGCATCGACGACCGACTGGATGGAGCAGGAGAAGGAGCGCGGTATTACCATTACCTCCGCTGCAGTCTCCGCTTACTGGAATGACAACCAGATCAACGTCATCGACACCCCAGGCCACGTTGACTTCACCGTTGAAGTTGAGCGTTCCCTGCGCGTTCTCGACGGCGCTGTCGCTGTCTTCGACGCCAAGGAAGGCGTTGAGCCGCAGTCCGAGACCGTGTGGCGTCAGGCAGACAAGTACGGCGTTCCACGCATCTGCTTCGTCAACAAGATGGACAAGATGGGCGCTGACTTCTACCACACGGTAGGAACCATCGTCTCCCGTCTGGGCGCTAAGCCACTCGTGATGCAGCTGCCAATCGGCGCTGAGAGCGATTTCGTTGGCGTTGTTGACCTCGTCAGCATGAAGGCTCTCAAGTGGGAAGCTGATTCGAAGGGTGACGTATCCCTCGGCCAGAAGTACACCACCGAAGAGATCCCAGCTGATCTGAAGGACAAGGCTGAGGAATACCGCGCAAAGCTCGTCGAAGACGTCGCAGAAGCTGACGAAGAGCTCATGGAGAAGTACCTCGAAGGCGAGGAAATCACCGAAGCTGAGCTCAAGGCCGGCATCCGCAAGCTGACCGTTGCCGACGAAGCCTACCCAGTCTTCTGCGGCTCCGCGTTCAAGAACCGCGGCATCCAGCCAATCCTCGACGCCATCGTCGACTACCTGCCATCGCCGCTGGACGTTCCACCGATGCACGGTACCGACCCGAAGGACGAGACGGTTGAGCTGACCCGTAAGCCATCCGTCGACGAGCCGTTCTCGGCTCTCGCGTTCAAGATCGCATCCCACCCATTCTTCGGCACCCTGACCTTCATCCGCGTCTACTCGGGCCGCCTCGAATCCGGTGCTCAGATCCTGAACTCGACCAAGGGTAAGCGCGAACGCATCGGCAAGATGTTCCAGATGCACGCGAACAAGGAACAGCCAGTCGAAGAGATCGTAGCAGGCCACATCTACGCGGTCATCGGCCTCAAGGACACCACCACTGGTGACACCCTGTGCGCATCCGATGCTCCGATCATCCTCGAATCGATGACCTTCCCAGAGCCAGTGATCTTCGTTGCCATCGAGCCGAAGACCAAGGGCGACCAGGAGAAGCTCTCCAACGCGATCCAGAAGCTCGTCGCTGAAGATCCAACCTTCACCGTTTCGCTCAACGACGAAACCGGCCAGACCGAAATCGGCGGCATGGGCGAGCTGCACCTCGACGTCTTCGTCGACCGCATGAAGCGCGAATTCAAGGTTGAAGCGAACGTCGGTAAGCCACAGGTTGCATACCGCGAAACCATCCGCCGCACCGTGGAGAAGGTCGACTTCACCCACAAGAAGCAGACCGGTGGTTCCGGCCAGTTCGCAAAGGTCCAGGTCACTTTCGAACCTCTCGAGGTCGAAGGCGACACCATCTACGAGTTTGAGAATGCCGTCACCGGTGGCCGTATTCCACGCGAATACATCCCATCCGTTGACCAGGGTATCCAGGAAGCCATGGAACTCGGTGTCCTGGCTGGCTACCCGATGGTCGGCGTCAAGGCAACCCTGCTCGACGGTGCATACCACGATGTTGACTCGTCTGAAATGGCGTTCAAGATCGCAGGCTCCCAGGTTTATAAGGAAGCCATGAAGCGTGCCAACCCGGTTCTGCTCGAGCCGGTCATGGCCGTTGAGGTCCGCACCCCAGAAGAGTACATGGGCGATGTCATCGGTGACCTGAACTCCCGCCGCGGCTCCATCCAGTCGATGGATGACGCTCAGGGCGTTCGCGTCGTCAAGGCCCAGGTTCCGCTTTCGGAGATGTTCGGCTACATCGGCGACCTGCGTTCCCGTACGCAGGGCCGCGCCGTGTACTCGATGGTCTTCGACAGCTACGCCGAGGTGCCGAAGAGCGTCGCGGACGAGATCATCCAGAAGTCCCGCGGCGAGTAATTCCTGTGGGTAGAACGAGTGGGCGGCGCTGCCGCGAGTAGTACCGCCCACCCGTTCACCGCCGGAGCAGCTTTACAGGCTGGCCGGCGGACGAACAGGGATCACCGCTAAGGTGAGGCAGATCTCACTGGATCCCGCTGAATTTTCATAAACCAACACGCCATCAGTAGACTGATTGGTAGCTTGCTCACCAAAAGAGTGAGCAGTAGAAAGTTTGCTGAAAACAGTTCTAGGAGGAATCTGTGGCAAAGGCAAAGTTTGACCGCTCTAAGCCGCACGTAAACGTCGGCACCATCGGCCACGTTGACCACGGTAAGACGACGCTGTCCGCCGCTATCTCGAAGGTATTGGCAGACCGTTTCCCGTCTGACACCAACGTCCAGCGTGACTTCGATACCATTGACTCCGCTCCGGAAGAGCGCCAGCGCGGTATTACCATCTCCATCTCCCACGTGGAGTACGAGACCGAGAAGCGTCACTACGCACACATTGACGCTCCAGGTCACGCTGACTACGTCAAGAACATGATCACCGGTGCTGCTCAGATGGACGGCGCAATCCTCGTGGTTGCTGCTACCGACGGCCCAATGGCTCAGACTCGCGAGCACGTTCTGCTGGCACGCCAGGTTGGCGTTCCTGCACTGCTCGTTGCACTCAACAAGTGCGACATGGTTGACGACGAAGAGCTCCTCGACCTCGTCGAGATGGAGGTTCGCGAACTTCTGTCCTCCCAGGGCTTCGACGGTGATGAGGCTCCAGTCATCCGCGTTTCCGCTTACCAGGCGCTGCAGGGCGACGAGAAGTGGGCTGACTCCATCATGGAGCTCATGAACGCTGTTGACGAGTACATCCCAGACCCAGTCCGCGAGAAGGATCAGCCATTCCTGATGCCAATCGAGGACGTCTTCACCATTACCGGTCGCGGTACCGTTGTTACCGGCCGTGCAGAGCGCGGTACCCTCAAGCTCAACTCCGAGGTTGAGATCGTTGGTCTGCGCCCACTGCAGAAGACCACCGTTACCGGTATCGAGATGTTCCACAAGCAGCTCGACGAAGCATGGGCTGGCGAGAACTGTGGTCTGTTGCTCCGCGGTCTCAAGCGTGAAGACGTTGAGCGCGGTCAGGTTGTTGTCGAGCCAGGCTCGATCACCCCACACACCGAGTTCGAGGCAAACGTGTACATCCTCTCCAAGGACGAGGGTGGCCGCCACAACCCGTTCTACTCGAACTACCGCCCACAGTTCTACTTCCGTACGACTGACGTGACCGGTGTTATTACCCTCCCAGAGGGCACCGAGATGGTTATGCCAGGTGACACCACCGAGATGACCGTCGAGCTCATCCAGCCAATCGCTATGGAAGAGGGCCTCGGCTTCGCTATCCGTGAGGGTGGCCGCACCGTTGGTTCCGGCCGCGTCACCAAGATCATCAAGTAAGACCCGTCTTACTGATCTGGCGCAGGCCACATCGACATGATGTGAATCAGCCATAACGAAACGCCATAACAAAAAGGGGTCCGATTCTCCGCAAGGGGAGTCGGACCCCTTTCGCGTCCCCGCCGCCCACACCCGAAATGAGGCAACCGACGTTGAGCCCATCACATTATTTTGTGAATCAACACAGGATGTGCCACACTAGATAAGTTGGCTTTTTGGGCCTAGAACCAAGATGCCAACACGGTCCCTGCACAAATGACGGCGGATAACACCACACCGGTGAAGACACGCCCGAGTGCGTGGATCGGAGCTCGGCCGAGGCAAGGAACCCTAAAGTATTTAGGATTTGGCTCGCAACCGGGCGTGCCGGTTACAGCAAGCGCATAGAGAACCAGACCTTCCTGGAACTAGCTGCCACCGCTGTGACCCGTGAGGCACACATCAATAACAGTGCTAACAACGTAAGGAAGACAGCATGGCGGGACAGAAAATCCGCATCCGGCTGAAGTCATACGACCACGAAGTCATTGACACCTCCGCACGCAAGATCGTGGATACCGTCACTCGTGCCGGCGCAACCGTCGTCGGCCCAGTGCCGCTGCCAACGGAGAAGAACACGTTCACCGTGATTCGCTCCCCACACAAATACAAGGACTCCCGCGAACACTTCGAGATGCGCACCCACAAGCGCCTCATCGACATCGTGGATCCAACTCCAAAGGCCGTCGATTCGCTCATGCGCCTCGACCTGCCAGCGGATGTCAACATCGAAATCAAGCTTTAATAGGGAGGTGCTGAGATAACTATGACCGCAAGCCGCAACATCAAGGGCCTGCTGGGCACGAAGCTCGGCATGACCCAGGTCTGGGATAAAGACAACAACCTGATCCCGGTCACCGTCGTCAAGGCTGACGCTAACGTCGTCACCCAGCTGCGCAACGAAGAGCGCGACGGCTACACCGCGATCCAGATCGGCTACGGCCAGGTAGACCCAACCAAGGTCACTAAGCCACTCGTTGGCCACTTCAAGGCCGCAGGCGTGACCCCACGCCTCCACGTAGCTGAAGTACGTACCGCTGACGCCGCAGACTACGAACTCGGTCAGGAACTGACCGTCGAACAGTTCGAAGCCGGTTCCAAGGTAGACATCACCGGAACCACCAAAGGTAAGGGCTTCGCAGGTGCAATGAAGCGCCACGGCTTTTCCGGCGCAGGCGCATCCCACGGTCAGCACAAGAACCACCGCAAGCCAGGCTCCGTAGGCCAGGCGTCGACCCCAGGTCGCGTCTTCAAGGGCAAGAAGCTTCCGGGCCGCATGGGCGTTGAGCGTCAGACCACCCTGAACCTCACGGTTCACGGTGTTGACGCAGAAAACAACCTCCTGCTCATCAAGGGCGCAGTCCCAGGTCCGCGTGGCCAGGTTGTCCTGGTTCGCACTGCAGTGAAGGGAGCCTAACCAATGGCTATCAAAACCGTAAAGGTTGATCTCCCAGCAGAGATCTTCGATACCGAGGCCTCCGTTGCTCTCTTGCACCAGGTAGTTGTTGCGCAAGAGGCAGCACGCCGCCAGGGTACGCACAAGACCAAGACCCGCGCTGAACGCTCCGGCTCCGGCATCAAGCCGTTCCGCCAGAAGGGGACCGGCCGTGCACGTCAGGGCTCCATCCGCGAGCCACAGATGCGCGGCGGTGGTATCGCACACGGCCCAGTGCCACGCGACTACTCCCAGCGCACCCCTAAGAAGATGAAGGCGGCTGCACTGCGCGGCGCCCTCACCGATCGTGCCCGCCACGATCGCATCCACGTCGTAGAGGACATCATCACGGGCGACACCCCGTCGACCAAGCAGGCACGCGAAAACCTCAAGTCCCTCACGACCCGGAAGAACCTGCTCGTGGTGCTTGAACGCGCCAACGACGTCGCAGCTCTGTCCGTGCGTAACCTTGAGAACGTTCACGCCCTGTTCGCGGACCAGCTCAACACCTACGATGTGCTCCGCGCTGATGACGTCATCTTCACGAAGGCTGCCTTCGACGCCTTCACCGGTAAGGAGGACGCCAAGTGACTAACATCAACCGTCGCACGGCCCACGACGTGATCGTCGCTCCGGTCGTTTCGGAGAAGAGCTACAACCTGATCGACGAGGGTCAGTACACCTTCCTGGTGGACCCACGCTCGAACAAGACCGAAATCAAGGCTGCAGTAGAGGAGATCTACGGCGTCAAGGTTGCATCGGTCAACACCAGCAATCGCCCGGGTAAGCGTACGCGTACCCGTTTCGGTTGGGGACAGCGCAAGAACACCAAGCGCGCGATCGTCACCCTCCAGGGCGATGACACCATCGACATCTTCGGCGGTCCGGTCGCCTAAGGCAACCGGAGACCACTTTAACGAGGAACAATAAATGGCAATTCGCAAATACAAGCCGACAACGCCGGGCCTTCGTGGCGCGTCCGTTGCCGACTTCGCAGAAATTACGCGCAGCACGCCAGAGAAGTCCCTTCTCCGCCCGCTGCACAAGACCGGTGGCCGTAACAACACCGGCCGCATCACGACCCGTCACAAGGGTGGTGGACACAAGCGCCAGTACCGTCTGATCGACTTCCGTCGCGCAGACAAGGACGGCGTACCGGCGAAGGTCGCGCACATCGAGTACGACCCGAACCGCACCGCCCGTATCGCACTGCTGCACTACGTGGACGGCACCAAGCGCTACATCGTAGCGCCGGAACGTCTCAAGCAGGGCGACCGCGTCGAGTCCGGCCCGAACGCTGACATCAAGCCAGGTAATAACCTGCCGCTGCGCAACATCCCAGTGGGTACCGTTGTGCACGCGATCGAGCTCCGCCCAGGTGGCGGCGCCAAGATGGCTCGTTCCGCTGGTGCATCCGCTCAGCTGGTAGCCCGCGAAGGCAAGTACGCACAGCTGCGTCTGCCATCCGGCGAAATCCGCAACGTTGACGTACGCTGCCGCGCAACCGTCGGCGAAGTCGGTAACGCTGAGCAGATCAACATCAACTGGGGTAAAGCCGGCCGCATGCGCTGGAAGGGCGTACGCCCAACCGTTCGCGGTGTCTCCATGAACCCGGTTGACCACCCACACGGTGGTGGTGAAGGCCGTACCTCCGGTGGCCGTCACCCAGTCAACCCAGCCGGTAAGAAGGAAGGCCGCACGCGCCGTCCTAACAAGTCCAGCGACAAGCTCATTGTGCGCCGTCGCCGCACTGGCAAGAACAAGCGATAGGAGCTCTTAGATGCCACGCAGCCTTAAGAAGGGCCCCTTCGTTGATCAGCACCTTCTTGTGAAGGTCCTGAACCAGAACGAAGCAGGTACCCGCAACGTCATCAAGACGTGGTCCCGCCGTTCCATGATCGTGCCGGACATGCTCGGCCACACGATCGCTGTGCACGACGGACGCAAGCACATCCCAGTGTTCATCACTGAGTCGATGGTCGGACACAAGCTCGGCGAGTTCGCTATGACGCGTACTTTCCGCGGCCACGTGAAGGACGACAAGAAGGGCAAGCGCCGCTGACCATAGGTCAGAGGTTGCAGCTCCTTCCTTAGGAAAGGAAAGCAATGGAAGCCAAGGCAATTGCGCGCCACCTGCGCGTTACGCCGATGAAGGCCCGGCGCGTCGTCAATCTTGTCCGCGGCAAGCAGACGACCGAGGCACTGGCCATCCTGAAGTTCGCCCAGCAGGGCGCTTCGGAGCCTGTGTACAAGGTTGTCGCCTCCGCTGTCGCGAACGCGCGCCAGAAGGCCGATCAGCAGGGTCTGCCGTTCAATGAGGACGAGCTCTACATCAGCGAAGCCTATGTAGACGAAGGCCCAACCATGAAGCGGTTCCAGCCACGCGCCCAAGGCCGTGCATTCCGCATCAACAAGCGCACCAGCCACGTCACCGTGGTCGTTGCCACGCCTGAGAAGGGTGGGGAGAAGTAAATGGGTCAGAAGATTAATCCAAACGGCTTCCGACTCGGCATCACCACCGACCACGTGTCGCGCTGGTTCGCCGATTCGAAGCTACCGGGTCAGTCCTACGCTGACTTCGTCAAGGAAGACGTCAAAATCCGTTCGCTGGTGACTGACGGCATGGATCGTGCCGGCATCTCCAAGGTCGAGATCGAACGTACCCGTGACCGTGTACGCGTGGACATCCACACTGCACGCCCGGGTATCGTGATCGGCCGCCGCGGCGCGGAAGCCGACCGTCTTCGCGGCGAGCTCGAGAAGCTCACCAACAAGCAGGTTCAGCTGAACATCCTCGAGGTCAAGAACCCAGAGACCGATGCACAGCTGGTAGCTCAGGGAATCGCTGAGCAGCTTGCCTCCCGCGTGGCGTTCCGCCGTGCAATGAAGAAAGCCATCCAGTCCGCGATGCGCGCCGGCGCCAAGGGCATCCGTGTCCAGTGCTCCGGTCGCCTCGGTGGCGCAGAAATGAGCCGCCGCGAGTTCTACCGCGAAGGTCGCGTGCCACTGCACACCCTCCGCGCGAACATCGACTACGGCTTCTTCGAAGCAAAGACCACCTTCGGCCGCATCGGCGTGAAGGTCTGGGTCTACAAGGGAGACGTCACTGATAAGGAACTGGCTGCACAGCAGGCAGCAGCACCAGGCCGTGGTGGCCGTCGCGGCGACCGCCGTGGTGGCCGCGGTGGCGAGCGCCGCCGTCGTCACGATCGTGGTGCAGCAGCTCCAGCAGCAGCTGAAGGAGGCAACGCCTGATGCTGATTCCACGTCGCGTCAAGTACCGCAAGCAGCACCACCCAGGCCGTAAAGGCATGGCCTCTGGTGGCACCGAGGTGACTTTCGGTGAGTGGGGCATCCAGGCCCTGACTCCCGCATACGTCACCAACCGCCAGATCGAAGCTGCACGTATTGCGATGACCCGCCACATCAAGCGTGGCGGTAAGGTCTGGATCAACATCTTCCCAGACCGTCCATTGACCAAGAAGCCTGCCGAAACCCGCATGGGTTCCGGTAAGGGTTCCCCGGAGTGGTGGGTTGCAAACGTCAAGCCAGGCCGCGTTATGTTCGAACTGGCTGGCGTTTCCGAAGAGGTCGCTCGCGAAGCTCTTCGCCTGGCAATCCACAAGCTTCCGCTGAAGGCGCGTATTGTGCGCCGCGAGGGTGGTGAATGATCCCAATGGCTATCGGTTCTAAGGATCTGGCAGTCGATAAGCTCGACGGCATGGACAACGCTCGTCTGAACGAGGAGCTTGCAAACGCAAAGAAGGAACTGTTCAACTTGCGTTTCCAGGCTGCAACCGGTCAGCTCGAGCAGCATGGTCGTCTCAAGGCCGTCAAGCGCGACATCGCTCGCATCTACACGATTCTTCGTGAGCGCGAGCTCGGCATCCGCGAGGATGTTGTCGCAACCCAGGCTGACGAGAAGAAGACCAAGAAGAAGAAAACCAAGAAGGCGGAGGACGCTAAGTGATGAGCGAAAAGGAGAACGCTGTGGCCGAAGAGGCACAAGCCCGCGGTTACCGCAAAACCCTGCGCGGTTACGTGGTGTCCGACAAGATGGACAAGACCGTTGTCGTCAACGTTGAGGACCGTGTCAAGCACGCCCTCTACGGCAAGGTCATGCGCCGTTCCAAGCGCGTGAAGGCCCACGACGAGAACAACACCGCTGGTGTTGGCGACTTGGTCATCGTGGCTGAGACCCGCCCACTGTCCAAGGACAAGTGCTGGCGTCTGGTTGAGATCGTCGAAAAGGCGAAGTAAGCTAGAATCGTCTGCAGCTTATATAGCTAACGGGGCAGTAGCACGCTGACCCGGACAGGCCGGAACTGTGATCGCGATAACGCGATTACGGTTCCGGCCTTCTTTTTGTTAGACTGGAACGTCCGTGCGTCAGCTGGCTACGCGCGCCCTAAAACAGGTGAAGCAAGACCTATGGTCTGAAACATCCGTGAAAGGCACGTGAATGGAGACTATCCACCTCCAACCAGCTGACACTGAAGATCAGCCAGCCACACCATCGGCGGCTTGCGCATCTCAAGCACGGGCTCAGACCGAAAGCCTCGGCCTTGAACCCCTCCACTGGAGCAGCACACCTGCCCGACGCATGGGTTCAGGGGTAAGCGATGGTCTGAGAAGTCCATTCATTCCGTTCCGCAAGGCTTCGAGTACGAAGAACCAGCGAGACACAGGAGAGACTAGTGATTCAGCAGGAATCGCGACTGAAGGTCGCCGACAACACGGGCGCCAAGGAAATCCTGGCCATCCGCGTTCTCGGCGGAACCAACCGTCGCTATGCAGGAATTGGTGACGTCATCGTCGCCACCGTCAAGGACGCGATCCCTGGCGGAAACGTGAAGAAGGGCGACGTCGTCAAAGCCGTCGTCGTCCGTACCAAGAAGGAACGTCGCCGCGTTGACGGTTCGTACATCAAGTTCGACGAAAACGCAGCCGTAATCCTCAAGAACGACAACGAGCCACGCGGTACGCGTATCTTCGGGCCAGTCGCCCGCGAGCTGCGCGATAAGCGTTTCATGAAGATCGTTTCGCTGGCGCCGGAGGTGCTCTGACTCATGGGTGCAAAGATCAAGAAAGACGACCTGGTACAGGTCCTGTCCGGCAAGGACAAGGGGCTGCAGGGCAAGGTTCTGAAGGTTATCCCGTCTGAGCAGCGCGTGATTGTTGAAGGCGTCAACGTCGTCACCAAGCACAACCGAGTAGGCCAGACTGACCGCGGTTCCAAGACCGGCGGCATCGAGAAGGTAGAGGCACCGATCCACGTATCCAACGTCGCGATCGTTGACCCAGAAACCAAGAAGCCAACCCGTGTTGGTTTCCGCCTCGAAACCGTAACCAAGGACGGCCGCGAAAAGACCGTCCGCGTTCGTTACGCCAAGGCTTCCGGGAAGGATCTGTGATGACTGAGACCACTACCAAGATCCAGCCGCGTCTGAAGACGAAGTACCGCGACGAGATCCGCGACGAACTGCAGAAGCAGTTCGACTACAAGAACGTCATGGAAGTTCCAGGCCTTGTGAAGGTCGTTGTGAACATGGGCGTTGGCGAAGCCGCACGTGACTCGAAGGTCATCGAAGGCGCAGTACGCGACCTGACCGCGATCACCGGCCAGAAGCCACTTGTATCCAAGGCTCGCAAGTCGATTGCACAGTTCAAGCTGCGCGAAGGCATGCCAATCGGCGCCTACGCGACCCTGCGCAACGACCGCATGTGGGAGTTCGTTGACCGCCTCGTCACGCTGGCACTGCCACGTATCCGTGACTTCCGTGGTCTGAACCCTAAACAGTTCGACGGCAACGGGAACTACACCTTCGGTCTGACCGAGCAGGTTATGTTCCATGAAATCGATCCAGACAAGATCGACCGCACCCGCGGTATGGACATCACCCTCGTGACCACCGCTAAGACCGACGAAGAAGGCCGCGCACTGCTCAAGGCGCTGGGCTTCCCGTTCAAGAACGAAAACTAAACCAACTACGTCGAAGGTCCTTAGCAACAAGCCCTAACAGGCAGCGAGGAAACCCCGACGAGGAAGGGCACAAGCCCACATGACCATGACAGATCCGGTCGCAGACATGCTGACGCGTCTGCGCAACGCGAACTCTGCACACCATGAGGACGTCACCATGCCGTCCTCCAAGCTGAAGGTCCGCATCGCGGAAATCCTCAAGGCTGAAGGCTACATCGCCGACTACGCCGAAGAGGAAGCCCGCGTTGGTAAGAACCTCAAGATTGACCTGAAGTTCGGCCCAAACCGTGAGCGCGCCATCGCAGGCGTACGCCGCGTGTCCAAGCCGGGCTTGCGCGTCTACGCGAAGTCCACTGAGCTGCCTAAGGTATTGGGTGGTCTTGGCATCGCGATCCTGTCCACGTCTTCCGGTCTTCTCACCGACCGGCAGGCAGAGTCCAAGGGCGTTGGCGGCGAAGTCGTCGCTTACGTCTGGTAAGGGAAGGGGAAGACACTATGTCACGTATCGGACGTCTTCCGATCACCATTCCCTCGGGCGTCGAGGTCAAGATCGACGGCCAAGAGGTTTCCGTGAAGGGCCCAAAGGGCGAACTCTCCCACACCGTTCCATCGATGCTGACTGTTTCTCAGGAAGAGAACACCGTCAAGGTCGAACGTCCGGATGACGAGCGTGAAACCCGCGGCCAGCACGGCCTGACCCGCACCTTGATCAACAACATGATCGTAGGTGTCACCGAGGGCTACTCCAAGAAACTCGAAATCACCGGTACCGGTTACCGCGTTATGGCCAAGGGCCAGGATCTCGAGTTCCAGCTCGGCTTCTCGCACCCCATCATGGTGAAGGCCGCCGAAGGCGTGACCTACACCGTGGAAGGCACCAACAAGGTGACCGTTTCGGGTATCGACAAGCAGCGCGTCGGCGAAGCCGCCGCGAAAATCCACAAGCTCCGTAAGCAAGATCCTTACAAGGGTAAGGGCATCAAGTACGAGGGCGAAGTCATCCGCCGCAAGGTCGGAAAGGCAGGTAAGTGACTATGGCTCTGGCTACAAAGAAGAGCTCCCGGGCTGCCTCCCGCAGCCGTCGTCACGCTCGTGTGCGCAAGCACATCGTGGGCACCGCTGTCCGTCCGCGCCTCGTCGTATCCCGCTCCGCGCGCCACATTGTCGCGCAGATCGTGGACGATGGCCGCGGCGTGACGCTCGCGTCCGCCCGCACCATGGAAGCCGATATTCGTGCTTTCGAGGGTGACAAGACCGCAAAGGCTAAGCGTGTTGGCGAACTCATCGCTGAACGCGCGAAGGCAGCCGGTATCGAAGCCGTGGTTTTCGACCGCGGCGGTAACAAGTATCACGGCCGCGTGGCCGCGGTCGCCGAAGGCGCGCGTGAAGGTGGGCTGGCACTGTGAGTGAAGAAATGAAGAACGAAGCCCCTGTGGCAGAGCAGAACAAAACCCAGGGCGAAGAGCAGAAAGACGCCGGTCAGCGTCGCGGACGTGGCGAAGGCCGCGGTCGCGGTGAAGGCCGTGGACGTGGCGAAGATCGCGGCCGTGGCCGTGACAACCGCCGTGGCCAGGACGAAGACAAAGACAAGTTCCTCGAGCGCGTCGTAACCATTAACCGTGTTTCCAAGGTTGTCAAGGGTGGTCGTCGCTTCAGCTTCACCGCTCTTGTCGTAGTAGGTGACGGCAACGGCATGGTTGGCGTCGGCTACGGTAAGGCCAAGGAAGTTCCAGCAGCCATCCAGAAGGGTGTGGAAGAAGCTAAGAAGAACTTCTTCCGCGTTCCACGCGTTGGCACCACCATCCCGCACCGCGTCAAGGGCGAAGCCGCTGCAGGCGTCGTTCTCCTTGTCCCGGCCGCTGAGGGTACTGGTGTTATCGCTGGCGGTCCGGTTCGTGCAGTACTCGAATGCGCTGGCATTCACGACGTGCTGTCCAAGTCGATGGGCTCCACGAACCAGATCAACATCGTGCACGGCACCATCGCTGCGCTGAAGTCGCTTGAAGAGCCAGCAGCTGTCGCTGCTCGCCGCGGCTTGGCCCTCGATGAGGTTGCTCCAAGCGCGATGATCCGCAAGATGCAGAACGCGAAGGCAGGTGCCTAATTATGAAGAACCTGACTCCGTCTGATGCAAAGCTGAACATCACCCTTGTTCGTTCCGTCGCTGGCCGCGCCCCGGCACAGCGTGAGACGGTCCGCTCGCTGGGTCTCAAGCGCATCGGCCACACGGTTGAGCGCACCGCAGACGCAGTAACCGTTGGCATGGTGAACAAGGTGAAGCACCTGGTTGAGGTCGAGGAGGCCAAGTAACCATGTCTGAGAACACTGAGAACCCGATCAAGATCCACGATCTTGCCCCGGCACCAGGTTCCCGCAAGTCCAAGACTCGCGTTGGCCGTGGTGAAGCATCCAAGGGTAAGACCGCAGGTCGCGGTACCAAGGGCACCAAGGCTCGTCGCCAGGTACCTGCAGGCTTCCAGGGCGGTCAGCTTCCGCTGCACATGCGCCTGCCGAAGCTCCGCGGCTTCAAGAACCCATTCCGCACCGAGTACCAGGTTGTCAACCTGACCCGCCTTGAGGAACTGTTCCCAGAGGGCGGCGAGGTCACCGTTGAGGCACTCGTTGCTAAGGGCGCGGTACGCAAGAACCAGCCAGTCAAGGTGCTTGGCACCGGCGAACTGAACGTGAAGCTCGATGTGAAGGTCAATGCCTTCTCCGCATCGGCTTCTGAGAAGATTCAGGCAGCTGGCGGTTCCGCTACCACCGTCTAATGATTCGTTGGGTGTTGTGTGAGCGGATGACTCTCACATAGCGCTCTTCGTCAAGGGGGGCCTCTTCCGTAGAAGTCGGGAGAGGCCCCCCTTTCTCACCTATGTTTTCTGCCCCGTGTGCCGAGGGACCGCGTTTCGCGCTTGCGCAAAGAGTTTCCCTGGAAATTTTCAGGTGATGAATTAGCCCCGGCTTACACTTAGCGGTAGAATCCCAAGAGCTTTACTGTGTTCTGGACAGTTGTGTCCTAAGAACGCAGCTAGATAGTCCACATGCAAGGAGTCCACGCGTGCTGAGCGCAATATCAAGGGTTTTCAAAACCCCAGATCTGCGGCGCAAACTGCTGTTTACGATCGGCATTATCATCGTTTACCGCATCGGCGTTTTCATTCCGTCCCCAGGTGTGGACTATTCCGCGGTCAACCAGTGTCTAGCGATCTCAGAGACCACGGGTGGTCTCTACGAGTTCGTCAACTTGTTCTCCGGTGGCGCACTGCTGCAGGTTTCGATCCTTGCGATGGGCATTATGCCCTACATTACTGCCTCCATTATTGTGCAGTTGTTGCGCGTGGTTGTCCCGCACTTTGAGGCCCTCCATAAGGAAGGCCAAGCAGGTCAGGCCAAGCTGACTCAGTACACGCGTTACCTCACGGTCGGTTTGGGCCTTTTGCAGGCCACCACGTTGGTCACGCTCGCAAACACCGGCAACCTCTTCCCAGGTTGCCCTGTTGAGATCTTCCCGGAGAGCACTCTGTGGACTATTTCGCTTGCGATCGTCGCGCTCACCGCCGGTACGGTCTTCATCATGTGGCTCGGTGAGCTGGCAACCGAACGCGGTGTCGGTAACGGTATGTCCTTGCTGATCTTCGTTTCGATCGTCGCTGGCTTCCCAGGTTCGATGATGAACATCCTTCAGCAGAAGGGCTGGTTCATCTTCATCGTCGTGATCATCCTTGGCCTCGTGGTTCTGGGTTGTGTGGTCTTCGTTGAGCAGTCGCAGCGTCGCGTACCTGTTCAGTATGCCAAGCGCATGATTGGTCGCCGCACGGTTGGCGGTACCTCCACGTACATCCCGATCAAGGTCAACATGGCCGGCGTGATCCCGGTGATCTTCGCGTCCTCGTTGCTGACGCTGCCGATGATGATGGTCCAGTTCAACCAGGACCCGCAGGGCAATATGCCTGGCTGGGTTGAGTGGATCAACGCTAACCTCGCTACCACCTCGGCGCCACTGCACATGGTTCTGTACCTGCTGCTGGTGTTCGGTTTCACTTATTTCTACGTCTCCATCACGTTCAACCCGGTTGATGTTGCAGACGACATGAAGAAGTACGGCGGCTTTATTCCGGGCATCCGCGCGGGCGAGCCGACCGCTAAGTATCTGAGCTACGTCTCGTCCCGTATCACGTTTGCTGGCGCCGTCTACTTGGCGTTGATCGCGATCATCCCAGTGGTTGCGTTGGTTTCGGTCGGGGCAAACCAAAACTTCCCATTCGGTGGTACCTCGCTGCTGATTATGGTTGGTGTTGGTCTTGAGACGGTCAAACAGATCAACGCTCAGATGCAGCAACGACACTACGAAGGACTTCTGCGATGACAAAGCGTTTGTTGATTGTTGGCCCTCCGGGCTCAGGTAAGGGTACTCAGGCTGCACGTATCACCGAGGGTTTGGGTGTTGTAGCGATCTCGACCGGCGACATTTTCCGGGCCAACGTGAAGGAAATGACCCCGCTGGGTGTTGAGGCGAAGAAGTACATGGATCGCGGGGACTACGTTCCGGACTCGGTCACGAACTCGATGGTTGAGGACCGTCTGGCCCAGGATGACGTCAAGGACGGCTTCTTGCTGGATGGCTACCCACGTACGGTTGCTCAGGTTGAGTTCCTCGATGAGGTTTTGAAGGCCAAAGGCCAGGAGCTTGATGCAGTCATCTTGCTGGCAGCAGATGAGGACGAACTGGTTAAGCGTCTTCTGAAGCGTGCAGAGATCGAGGGCCGTGAGGATGACACCGAAGAGGTCATTCGCCACCGTTTGACGGTCTACAAGGAGCAGACCGCCGATGTGGTTGCGGCCTACCGTGAACGCGGCCTGGTCCGTGAGGTCGATGGCCTCGGTGAGCTCGATGAGGTCACCGGACGCATCATGAACGCGTTGAAGGCCTAATTTTCAGAAGGCCTGAAGCGTTGAAGGTTTAGAGATTGTTTGGGCGGCGCCCGGTCCTCGTTTGCGGGGTCGGGCGCCGCTTGTTTGTTTCGTTTCTGGAGTATGGAGGAGGGGCGCTAGGGTGCGCTCGATTGAATACAAGAAGCCGGCGGAGCTGAAGCGGATGGCTGATGCGGGTGTGGTTTTACGTGAGGCACTCGATGAGACGGTCGCCGCAGCTAAGCCTGGAGTGACCACGCTGGAGCTGGATCAGGTGTTCCGCGGAGTGCTTGACCGCCACGGGGCGAAAAGTAACTTCTTGGGGTATTACGGTTTTCCGGCCACGATCTGCGCTTCCGTCAATGAAGAGGTTGTTCACGGGATCCCGGGGGAGAAGGTCCTTGAGGACGGCGATGTTCTGAAGATCGACGGTGGCGCGATCGTCGATGGTTGGCATGCCGATTCTGCACGCACGGTTCTGATCGGTAAGCCATCGGAGGCGGACCAACGCTTGTCTGACATCACGCATGAGGCGATGTGGGCTGGCATCGCTGCGGCCGCATCGGCCCGTTTCGTGGGGCAGATCGGGCAGGCGATCGAGGCGTCGGTGCACCAACAGGGCGGGCATGATCTAGGGATCCTCGAGGACTACTGCGGCCACGGGATCGGCTCCGAGATGCATATGGCCCCGGATGTTCTCAACTACGCCGCGGACTACCGCGGCCCGCGCATCAAGCCGGGCATGGCGCTAGCAATCGAGCCGATGCTGGTCACTGGAAGCTTGGATACCAAGACGTTGGCCGATGACTGGACCGTGGTCACTACCGATGGTGGCCGGGCCTCGCAGTGGGAACACACGGTACTGATCCACCGTGGCGGAATCTGGGTATCGACCGCAGAAGACGGCGGCGCCGCTGACCTAGCTCGCTACGGCGTCACCCCGGCGCCGGTTCAGGCCTAGCACACGCGCCAGTAGTGGCCGGCACGCGAGGGCGATCCGCCTCACACGCGGTTGCTTGAATATGTGCTAGTGAGCTAGGATGGATAGCTGGTTGCTTTGCCACGCATTTAACGTGCAAAGTAGCTGGTCAATCATCGCTATCCGTTGGCATCACGCTCGTGGTGTTGGCGGGTTCGGACGTTAGCGGAGGATATGGGTAAGAAAGAAGGAGTCATCGAGCTGGAGGGCACCGTTACGGAGGCCCTGCCAAACGCGATGTTCCGTGTTCGTTTGCAAAATGATCACGTAGTTTTGGCGACCATCTCTGGAAAGATGCGCCAGCACTACATCCGAATTCTTCCCGAGGACCGCGTGGTCGTTGAACTGACCCCGTATGACCTCAACCGTGGACGGATTGTCTACCGCTACAAGTGATCTCTGAAGATCCAGTCACGGCGAACCCTGCGGAAGGGTCCGCCGTTGGTCTGTGTCTGAAGAGGAATTTGCAGTCTGACGTGATGTTTGAACAACTAAAAACTGATCAATCAGAAACGTAAGGACACAACCGACGTGAAGGTCCATCCGAGCGTGAAGCCGATTTGCGACGACTGCCGCGTTATTCGTCGTCACGGCGTCGTTATGGTTATTTGCTCCAACCCTCGCCACAAGCAGCGCCAGGGCTAAGCGAAACAGTCGACGCACGGCACCACGCCACACATTGAAAATAAGCAGTACCGGGTAGTACCGCTACCGTCTACCCTCGGGCTACCAGGAGGCCGGGGCCGCACCTGAAGGTGCGGAGGGTATTGCCGAACACCTCCTGAACACAGTAAGGAAGAGACCACTATGGCTCGTCTCGCCGGTGTTGATATTCCGCGCGATAAGCGCGCAATCATCGCACTCACCTACATCTATGGCGTGGGCAAGACCCGTGCCGCCGAGACCCTCGAAGCAACGGGCATCGACCCGAACACGCGCATCAAGGATCTCAGCGACGATCAGCTCGTGAAGCTGCGCGACCACATCGAGGGCTCCTACACGGTTGAAGGTGACCTTCGCCGTGAGGTTGCAGCCGATATTCGCCGCAAGGTTGAAATCGGCTCCTACCAGGGTGTGCGTCACCGTCAGGGCCTGCCGGTCCACGGTCAGCGCACCAAGACCAACGCTCGCTCGCGCAAGGGTCCTAAGCAGACCGTTGCCGGTAAGAAAAAGGCCCGCTAATCCACGCGGTTAGCTCGCCCAATTTAGAGAAGACTTTCAGGTAGGAGTAAAAATGCCCCCAAAGGGTCAGGCCACGAGCGCGGCACGTAAGCCGCGTCGCGTAGTCAAGAAGAATGTTGCGCAGGGTCATGCGCACATCAAGTCCACGTTTAACAACACCATCGTTTCGATCACCGACCAGACCGGTGCTGTGATCTCCTGGGCCTCTTCGGGCCAGATGGGTTTCAAGGGCTCGCGCAAGTCGACCCCGTACGCTGCGCAGATGGCTGCCGAGAAGGCCGCTAAGGAAGCGCAGAACCACGGCATGCGCAAGGTCGATGTTTTTGTGAAGGGCCCGGGTTCGGGTCGCGAAACCGCAATCCGTTCGCTTCAGGCAGCAGGCCTCGAGGTTGGCTCCATTCAGGATGTCACCCCGGTTGCACACAACGGCTGCCGCCCGCCGAAGCGTCGTCGCGTCTAGTACGCGGGTTGCGCGCTGGACAACGCAATGCAGTACAAAATGTGTTGTGGTGTCCTGTCCCGGAAGATCCGATGTTCTTCCCCCGGAGTGGGGAGCAACAGTTCCTCATTCACCCAGTCGCCATCTGCAGCGTCATATAGCGGACGCTCGCTGAAAGGACAACATCCGTGCTAATTGCACAGCGCCCGACCCTGACCGAAGATCAGCTGTCTGAGACCCGTTCACGCTTCACCCTTGAGCCGCTTGAGCCAGGTTTTGGCTACACGATCGGTAACTCTCTGCGCCGTACTCTGCTTTCCTCCATCCCAGGTGCCGCTGTAACCAGCGTGCGCATCGAGGGTGTTCTGCACGAGTTCACGACCGTTGAGGGTGTCAAGGAGGACGTCACCGAGATCGTTCTCAACGTGAAGCAACTCTCCGTTTCCTCTGAGCACGACGAACCAGTTGTTGCGTACCTGCGCAAGCAGGGCCCTGGCGTTGTCACCGCTGGTGACATCTCTGCACCTGCAGGTGTTGAGATCCACAACCCAGAGCTTGAGATCGCAACGCTCAACGAAAACGGAAACTTCGATATGGAGCTCACCATTGAGCGCGGCCGCGGCTACGTGTCCGCCGCTCAGAACAAGCGTGAAGATTCCGAAATCGGCCGTATTCCGGTTGACTCGATCTACTCGCCGGTTCTCAAGGTGACGTTCCGCGTAGACGCAACCCGTGTTGAGCAGCGCACTGACTTTGACAAGCTCATTCTCGATGTCGAGACCAAGCCGTCGATGTCTCCACGTGACGCTGTAGCCTCCGCCGGCGTGACCCTCGTTGGTCTGTTCGGCTTGGCGCACGAGCTCAACAAGGAATCCGAAGGCGTCGAGATCGGCCCATCCCCAACGGATGAGCAGGCAGCCGCTGACATGGCACTGCCGATCGAAGATCTTGAGCTTACGGTGCGTTCCTACAACTGCCTGAAGCGCGAGGGTATCCACACCGTTGGTGAGTTGGTAGCCCGCTCTGAGGCGGATCTCATGGACATCCGTAACTTCGGCGCAAAGTCGATTGACGAGGTCAAGTCCAAGCTCGACGAGCTGGGCCTTGCACTCAAGGATTCACCAGCAGGATACGAAGCTCCTCTGGCGGATGACGACTACGAAACTGAAGAGTTCTGAGTTCGCTCTCTGAAGCGTCTCGCATGGTCTCACCCGCGGTAACGGGTCAGGCCTCACTCAAGGAGATTTACGACTATGCCAACCCCAACTAAGGGCCCACGCCTCGGCGGTAGCCCGGCGCATCAGCGCCTCATTTTGTCCAACATGGCAGGTGAGCTTTTCACTCACGGCCGTCTGAAGACCACGCTGACCCGTGCCAAGCGTCTGCGTCCGTTCGCGGAGAAGCTGATCACGACTGCTAAGGCTGGCGATCTCAACGCTCGCCGCCGCGTGCAGTCTGCGATCGCTCCGCGTTCGGCAACGAACAAGAACGCTGTGTACGAGCTGCTGACCAACATCGCTCCGGCTATGGCAGAGCGCAACGGTGGTTACACCCGTATCACCAAGATCGGTAACCGCTCCGGCGATAACGCGCCGATGGCTGTTATCGAGCTCGTCATGGAGCCGGTTTCCCCTAAGCAGGCTGTTGTGAAGGAAGCCCAGAAGGCTACCGAGCAGGCAGCACCTGAGGTGGAGACCCAGGAAGACGCGCCAGCCAACGTAGCTGAGATGGACGAAGCCGCAACCCCGGCTGAGGCCACCGAGACTGAAGCCGCCGAGGCTCCGGCTGATGAGGCACAAGAGACTGAGGCCAAGGAAGACAAGTAAGTCCTTCCGGGCCTAAGCCTTTCCACGTTGAGCTAAGCGCCGCTTAGACCACACATAAGTTCCCGCATCGTAAGACGGTGCGGGGACTTATGTTTTTAACGTGAGGCACTATATCCTGGGTGCCTAGATTACGCTTGAGACAAGCATCACTCTTCTCGGTCAGTCTTCACCTCAAGACCCCTTGACACCTCAAGAACACAGAAAAGAAGCCCGCATGAACGCACTGAAAGCAAGCGTTGCCTCTCACGCGCACTCGAAAGAAAGCCAACGTCGTTGGCCAACGCTGTTCCTGGTTCTGCTGGCATTGTGCTCGCTGGTTCTGACGGCGTGCTCGGTGGATATCACAACCACCCAGAAGATGGACGCCAACGGCAAGGGGACCCGCAGCATGACTGTGGTGGCTGAGCTGAGCAAGAAAGAAGCCGGCAAGGTCGATGTGAAGAAGATCGAGAAGACACTCAAGAAAGCTGCGCCTGAGGGTACCAAGGTTGACAGTGTCAAGAAGAAGGGCCGGAAACTCACGGTCAGCGTCACGATGTCATTCAAGGATATTGAGGACTATAAGAAAGTTCTCAATAACGCGTTGGATGCTGGTGGCCTGAGCCCGTCTGTACGAGTTGACTTTGAGTCCATCAACGCGCAGCTACGTCACGGATTCACGCTGGAGGAGAATGTCTCAAGCGGGCAGCTATTGCAATGGGTGCGCAAGGCGCTACTCGATAACAAGATTGTGAGCAAGAAGAAGGCCGATGCTGTATCGCCCAAGGACCGCGGCGGGACATTGTCGGTTGGAAATGAGTCCACTAAGGCTCCGAGGACTCCGTTCCAAGAGTCTAAGGTTACCGATCACGGTTTCATAGCAGTTACCCCGCTGATTGAGAAGCGTACTGATGGCTACCGCTTCGCGGTCGTGTACAGAGTAGAATCTGGAAGTAGAGAGGCAGAGAAAGCGCGTGAGAAGTGGATCGACTCCGTAATGCCGGACGGTGCCCAAAAGGTTGAGCTACCCGGTTCTGTGGGAACTGATCGTGAGCATATCGCTGTGGTGATGGACGTCAAGGACGAGACCGAGCTCAAAGACGCTTTGGGTGCTTTGCTCGGGGATAAAAACCTGGAGGTTAGCATCACCGATCTGGACGAGCCGGAGGGGTTGTTTACCCGCGTCTACGAATACACGCTAGAGGCGGACTGCTCCCAGATATGTGAGGACGGGAGTTCGATACCGCTTAGACCATACGTCTCGACCCCGGGTGTAGGCACAGACGGTTATAAATATCCCAACCAATCGACGCTTGATGAACTAGGTTTCACCGACGGAGCAATATTTACCGCGATCAGCGAGGTGTCAAGTGACAACAGGTTCCATGCTCTTGATGTGAAGCCCATGAAAATGACGAGCATCACCGCACTGTTGAAGCCCGGGGTAGGGGAGAAAGCTTCCTTCGAAGTTGCGGTAGCGGTCCCAGAGTCTGAACTGGGTGCAGAGGTTGAAAAGTTAGAGGAGGCCTTTACTCCAAGCCATGGTTCTCTGACCTCGGAGAAGAAGGATGACCAACGAGTCTTCACTTTCACATGGGAGGGGAAGAACCCTGAGGAGCTTGAACGAAAAGTCCAGGTGACGTTCAATTCCTTCTCGATGCAGGAGAACCGTGGGGGTGGGTTGTGGCCTGAGTCGACAGTTCAGGTTGATTTTGCCCCTGAGCGAGACCTGAACACCACGATCAGTTCCATCCCAACGCTCAAGGTTGAGCTTCCGTTGATGCACGGGGTGAAGGGGGGAGTACCAGCGGACGGCTTCGGGCTGCACAACGGCCATGCCGAGTTCGCCTATAGTGGCCCGGCATTGGCCTGGTTTATCACGATGGGTGTGCTCCTGCTCATCGTCATCGCAGCGATTGTGCTGCTGGTGGTTTTCCGCAAGAAGATCGCAGCTAAGTTGAAGAGCGCCGGGGAGGGCAACAGAGACGGACATAGTTCCCAGGTGAATGCCTACAACACGGTGCGTGCGCAATACAATCCGCCGGCACCACCAGCGGGTGATGCCGGACCTCCGGCTCCACCAGCTGATAGCACCGCACCTCCCGCACCTCCAGGTGATAGCACCGCACCTCCCGCGCCGTCGACGCCGCCCGCACCTCCAGTGCCTTCAACTGAAGACGCTGGGCCGCCAGCGCCTCCGCCTCTACCGGAGAAATGAGTCTTGCATGAACGCATTACGCCGGCCCCTTGCTCAGCGACCTGATGCCGAGCGGTGTCAACGCCGCTGGCCGGTGCTGTTCGTTGTCTTGTTGGCCTTGTGTTCGCTGGTGTTGACGGCATGCGCGGTGGATATCGAGACCGATCAAGACGTGGGTGCGTACGGCAAGGGAACCCGCAGCATAGTTGTGGCTGCCGGGAAGGCATCGAATACGCCTAGTAACAGCCCCTTGCGCAAGCCCAAGATCAAAGAACATGGTTTCAGACAGATCGTCCCGCTGATCGAGAACCGAGCTGATGGATACCGGCTCGCGGTCGTCTATCGACTAGATGGGGAAGGCGAAGACGCGGAGAAGGCGCGTGAGAGGTGGATTGACTCCACGATGCCGGAAGACGCTCGGAAGGTGAAATCCACCATCACAATCGGCTTGGGGCGCGAAGAAGCCGCTGTGGTGATGGATGCCAAGGACGATGCGGAGCTCCAACCGCGTTACGTGCTTTGCTGGGGGACAAGAACCTTAAGGTCAGTATCACAGAGTTGGCAGAGCCGCCTGGATCGTTTGCACGCGGCTACGAGTACGCGCTTGAGACGGACTGCTCGCACATCTGCGGAGGTCGGCCAGAGCTGGTGCTATCTCCGTACGTATCGACTCCCGGCCCTGGGATAGGCGGAGAGAAGTACATCGACGCTTCAAGGATGAAGGGTCTCGGTTTCACCGAAGGGGCAACGTTTACTCAGCTCATCAAGAGGGATGGAGATAATGCGTTCCGCGCTCGTGAGGCGAGAGGAGTGAAGCTAACGAGCGTAACGGCGGTTGTGAAACCGGGCTCAGGGGAAAGGTTTCCTTTGAAGTTTCGGTAACGGTTCCGGAGTCCGAGCTGGGCGGAGGAAGCGAAAACTTTGAAGAGGCTTTAACACCGGAGAACGGCTCTCTGACGTTGCAGAAGAAAGGTGACCAACAGGTCTTCATTTTCACGTGGGAAGGGAAGGACCCTGAGGAACTCACTGAGAAGGTTCGGCAGACCTTCACATCTTTTACAATGAGTGAGAGCCGCAAGGGTGGCCTGTGGCCAGAAACTAGGGCGCAGGTACGGTTTGCCCCGGAACGTGACCTGAAAACCACCATCGAAACCACGCCGAGGCTCAGGGTTGAGCTTCCGTTCATGCACGGGGTGAAGGATGAGGTGCCGGATCAAGGCTATGACCTGAGCGAAGCCCATCAGCACTTCGTCTATAGCGGCCCGTCCTCGGCGTGGTTCATCACGATGGGTGTGCTGGCGGCGCTCGTCCTCGCAGGGCTTGTGCTTTTGCTGGTCTTCCGCAAGAAGATCGCAGCTAAGCTGACATAGCGAGGGCAGGATAGCCGACGGCCCTATTTGGCCGTGCCGTGTACTTCCATCTATGCGTTGACGTTCGGTTAGTGGCACCGCGGCTAGGATGGGGCTCGTGGATATGCAGAGGTTCGCGATTCGGCTTTCGTATGACGGCACGCCTTTCAGCGGGTGGGCTCGGCAGCCGAATCAGCCGAGTGTGCAGCAAGCTGTCGAAGATGCATTGTTCACGATCACTCGAACCGAAGTGCGCACGGTGGTTGCGGGGCGCACGGATGCCGGGGTACACGCGCTCGGGCAGATGATCCACTGCGACCTCTCCCCGGAAGCGACCGCCAAACTGACCGTACGGGACGGATCGGCGCGCATCGAGGAAACCCTGGTGCGGCGCCTCAACGCGGTGCTCGCCCGCGCCACGGACCGAGCCGTCATCATCGACTCAGCCCGCATGGTACCGCCTGGATTTGACGCGCGGTTCTCCGCTCTGCGCCGGCATTACCGGTACCTGATCGCTGACGGGCCGCATCGTTGGAATCCGCTCCGCCGCAACGACGTGCTGTTCCATCCACGCGAACTCGACCCAGCGGCGATGCACGAAGCCGCTCAGGGGCTCTTGGGGCTCAACGATTTCTTGTCGTTCTGTAAGCCGCGCGAGCATTCCTCTACGATCCGTGACCTCCAAGAGATCAGCGTGACACGCTCGCCGGATGGCTTCGTTGAGGCTCGGCTGAGCGCGGACGCGTTCTGCCACCACATGGTCCGCACGATCGTCGGTGCGCTCATCAGCGTAGGCGAAGGTACGCGCCCCGTGGACTGGCCTGCGCAACGGTTAGGGGAGCGGGTGCGCGATGCGAACACCAAGATGGCCGCCGGGCACGCGTTGGTCTTGATAGATGTTGATTACCCTGACGACGATGCGGCGGCGGCCCGCGCAGATGCGACCCGCGCCCGCAGGGATCAGGAATAGGGGCTCGGTGTGGGGGAGTTGGCCCAGGACAGCCGAGCTAGGAGATGCTGGTCACCATAGGTTGGTCATCGGCGAGGAGTTTAAGCTAGACTAGATAGCTGTTGCGCAGTGCGCTCTTGACACCACCTGTTTACGTGACGGTCCAGTTGCAGGACCTCTGGTCTGTGAACAGCGCAAGAGAGTAAGCGAACCGGCTACGGCCCTCACCCGTAGCGCGTGTGCGCCGGCGCATCATCCGCACGGCGGTGCGAACCCTGGTTACCTCACGACAACCAGCTCGAGACCGTCTGACCAGTATTCAACCGAAGGCAAAAAGAACAGTGCGTACGTACTCTCCTAAGGCCGAAAACGTCGAGCGCGATTGGTACATCATCGACGCTGAGGACGTTGTTTTGGGCCGCCTCGCAAGCCAGGCCGCAACCCTGCTGCGCGGTAAGCACAAGCCGACTTTCGCCCCACACAATGACCAGGGCGACTACGTCATCATCATCAACGCTGAGAAGGTTGCCCTCACCGGCGCCAAGCTCGAACAGAAGCGCGCATACCGCCACACCGGTTTCCCGGGCGGTCTGCGCTCCACCAACTACGCTGAGCTTCTGGAGAAGAACCCGACGCTCGCAGTGGAGAAGGCTGTCAAGGGCATGTTGCCTCACACCCGCCTGGGTAAGCAGCAGCTGACCAAGCTGAAGGTGTACCGCGGTGCAGAGCACCCACACGCCGCTCAGCAGCCTAAGACCTTCGAAATCACGCAGGTCTCCCAGTAACACTGGGCCACCCGATAACGGACATCTTCTAAGGAGACTAAAGTGGCTCAGAACGAAGAGCTCACCGAGGGCCAGGTTCCCTCGACCTACACGACTGAATCCGCGCCGGTTGCAGAAGCAACCGAAGCAACCCCACGCAACCTGACCGTTGCTGGTTCCGCTGTTGGCCGCCGCAAGCGCGCGATCGCACGCGTTCGCGTTGTCCCTGGCTCCGGCAAGTGGACCCTCAACGGCCGTGAACTCGCCGAGTACTTCCCGAACAAGCTGCATCAGCAGGAAGTGAACGATCCGTTCACCGTTCTAGAACTCGAAGGCGCATACGATGTGATCGCTCGCATCCACGGCGGTGGCCCATCCGGCCAGGCCGGTGCCCTGCGTCTCGGTATCGCTCGTGCGCTCAATGAGATTGACCGCGAGAACAACCGCCCAGCACTCAAGAAGGCTGGCTTCCTAACCCGTGACGCACGCGTCATCGAGTCGAAGAAGGCTGGTCTGAAGAAGGCACGCAAGGCGCCACAGTACTCGAAGCGTTAATTTTCGCTCACACACCTCCCGCTGGAGTGTGTATGCGCGGGTGGCTCGTCCCTTTGGGGCGGGCCACCCGCTCGTTTAACCCCGTTCGTTTAACCCCGCACGGCAACCAGCCGGCTCTGTCCGCGCGCATGTTTGGCAACCCCACCTGTGCGTCCAGACGGCTCTGCCTGCCCGCCCATCGTGACGCGGGATGCCTGTGATGGCCCTTACGAAACACGCAAAGTAGCCCTTTTCTAACGTAAAATGGGAATGTTGGGAGTGGTCTATCCTGCCAACGTTTGCATCATTCACCCTGAAGAAGGAATCGCATGGCTACCTCACGAAAAGGCAGCAGCAATAACTCCAAAGCCCAGAGCGAGGCGAACACGGTCGAGGATAAAGACGTGAAGCCAGCTGACGCATCGGATGCTTCGAAGGAACAGGCCGCGATGACGGCGGAACCGAACCGCGAGCTCAATGGCGAAGAAGCGCTGTACACCGTGAGCGGTACGACCAACCGTCGTGAGGAAAAAGATGAGTTCCTGAAGCAGTTTGGAGATGACGTGGACTACAAAGAGCTCGATAAGAGCGAGACCCGCTTCGACCCTATTAAGGACGATGCCGAAGACAGGATCTCGAAGCTCGAGCTCGATGACGACGCATGGCGCCAGGGCTACCCATACGAGAAGAAGCTCGGCCGCCGCGAATACGAAAAAGAGAAGCGCAAACTGCAGATCGAGCTGCTGAAAATGCAGCGTTGGATGCAGGATAACGACGAGCGCCTCGTCATCATCTTCGAAGGCCGTGACGCCGCAGGTAAGGGTGGCGCGATCAAGCGTTTCACCGAGCACCTGAACCCGCGCGGCGCCCGCGTTGTTGCACTCGCGAAACCAACCGAGGTTGAGCAGACCCAGTGGTACTTCCAGCGTTACATCCAGCACCTGCCATCCGGTGGTGAGATCGTGCTGTTCGACCGCTCGTGGTACAACCGTGCCGGCGTTGAGCGCGTCATGGGGTACTGCACCCCACGCCAGTACGTTGAGTTCATGCGTGAAACCCCAGAGCTTGAACGGATGCTCGTGAACTCCGGTATCCGTTTGGTCAAGCTGTGGTTCTCGGTCTCCCGTGCCGAGCAGCTGCACCGCTTCGCATCCCGCGGCACCGATCCGGTACGCCAGTGGAAGCTCTCGCCAACGGACCTGGCCTCCCTGGATAAGTGGGACGACTACACCGAGGCTAAGCAGGCGATGTTCTTCTACACCCACACCGGAGACGCCCCGTGGACCGTGGTGAAGTCCAACGACAAGAAGCGTGCCCGCCTCGAAGCGATCCGTCACGTCCTGAACACGGTCGATTACCCAGGTAAGGACCCTGAGGTTGTCTACGAACCGGATCCGCTGATCGTGGGTTCCGCTGACCGTGTATTCGAAGCAGATGAGGGCCCAGTGGGTGAGTTCCCGCTCATCGACGGTTTCGCATCAGATAACTAATCAGTAGCTCGTGTGAGCGGGCCGCTAGACAATTCTTTGTCACGCCGCGGGTGATGCTGTCAACAGCATCGCTCGCGGTGTGCTCGTATGTGGCGGGGGTCAAGAGCACTCCGCCGGACTCGTAGGATAGATATATGACTCGACTATTCGGCACCGATGGTGTGCGCGGCAGAGCTAATAAACTTTTGACCCCGGAACTGGCGATGAGCCTCGCTCAGTCAGCTTCCGTTGTCTTGGGTTTCAACGACATTGAAGGGAACCGGAAACCGGTCGCTGTGGTCGCTAAAGACCCTCGCATCTCTGGTTCCTTCATTTCCGCGGCGATCGAGGCGGGGCTGTCCGCCTCTGGCGTGGAAGTCTATGACGCCGGCACACTCCCAACCCCCGCAGCGGCCTTCCTGGTTGCAGACCTAGAAGCGGATTTCGGCGTCATGATTTCCGCTTCCCACAACCCCGCCCCGGATAACGGGATCAAGTTCCTCGCCCGCGGCGGGCAGAAACTCGATGACGCGCTAGAGGACGCGATCGAATCCCGGATGCAGTTGGAGCCTCTGCGTCCCCAGGGCGGCGACGTGGGGCGGGTATACCGCTTTGCTGATGCGGAAGACCGCTACGTGATGCACTTGCTACAGACGTTGCCGAACCGTCTGGACGGCGTCAAAGTTGTGATCGATGCGGCCCACGGCGCTGCTTCCGGTTGTTCCCCGGACGCGTTCCGTGCCGCTGGCGCAGAGGTCGTGGTGATCGGCGCTTCCCCGGACGGGGTGAACATCAACGAAGGCTGCGGCTCAACGCATCTGGAGATGCTTCAGAAGGCTGTTGTTGAACACGGAGCGGACATGGGTGTGGCCCACGATGGTGATGCGGACCGCTGCTTGACCGTTGACCATGAGGGCAACGTGATCGACGGGGACAAGGAGATGGCGATCCTCGCGATCGCGATGCATGAGGCCGGCAAGCTCAAGGACGAGACTCTGGTTGTCACGGTGATGAGCAACCTCGGGTTGAAACTTGCGATGAAGGAACGCGGCATCAAGGTTGTTGAGACCTCGGTGGGGGACCGTTACGTTCTCGAGGAGATGCGTAAGAACGGTTACTCGCTAGGCGGTGAGCAGTCCGGTCACGTGATCATGCAGGAGTATGCGACCACCGGCGACGGCGTGCTGACCGGCCTGCACTTGGCCGCACGGGTTGCCGCTACCGGTAAGACCCTCAAGGAACTCGGTGATGCCGTGACGGTTCTGCCGCAGGTCCTAATCAACGTGCGCGGCGTTGACAAGGCTGGCGTTGGTTCTTCTGTCGAGATCCAGAAAGCCGTGGCTGAAGCCGAAGAACGCCTCGGAGACACTGGGCGCGTACTGTTGCGTCCATCGGGTACCGAACCTGTTGTGCGCGTCATGGTTGAAGCCGCAACCGAAGAGCAAGCCACCGACGAGGCCCGGCACCTGGCCCAGACCGTCCAGACAGCGCTACCACTCGGATAGATGGACAGTATGCTGTCGGAAGCTAACGGTTAAACGGTTGGGGCCCGGAACCA